>JADHVR010000103.1 GCA_016783885.1 Bacteroidales bacterium | reverse complement strand
TGGCGGCGGACTAATCCGTAGTAGTGTTGATAGCTGCCGAAAGGTAGAAGGAGCAAAGGGATTAGCATGTTCAGTTTCAAAGTAAACAACAACTTACAAAAGGGGATGATTGATTATTACGAAACAAAATCACAGCCAAGCCCGGTAATGTGGGAGAAGAACTTAAGAATAAGGTCAGCGGTCAGTTGGTTAAAGCAGAAGTACAAGAGCAGGCCTGATCTTTTCTCACACTGGGCTTTGGTACGTCCATGAAATTATTAAATTTGTGGCTGAACATGAAGAGCCGTATGAAGGGAGACTTTCACGTACGGTTCTGTGAGAACGCAGGGGTGAAATTCCCTTGCGTGACTCGACTCATCAAGATAAATGATTGTAAATTTGAAAATAGTAGTACTCAAAATAAATCCTGCAAGGGAACGGCTACGTACCATACTTGCAAAAAGTTAGACTGTCTAAAAACTATTAAAAAGCAATTATTTTGATAAAACAACAAAACGTATGATTTTTAAAAAAACAGCTATTTAGAAAATTACAGGTTGAGTACAAATAACAATATTCGGGGTTATTAGACAGACTGCCGTTAGCAAGCATTAAAAAATATTCAACAAGAACAATTCGTAATCATAAATTTTATATTATCTTTGTTGTCTAATTAGACAATACAAGAAAATGATTTTAAATGCCGACAATAAAAATTATTGATTCAATTAAAATTGATGTTTATGCGAGAGAACATCCTCCTCCTCACTTTCATGTTTTGTGTGCAGAATATGAGGAGTTGATTGTTATAGAAACGCTAGAGACTTACATTGGATATATCCCGGTAGCTCAGAGAAAAAAAGTGATAAAATGGGCTAAAACACAAAAAGAATTATTGCTTGAAAATTTTAAACGTTTAAATCCAAGATTATGAGACGAAAACTAAAAACACCAAGGATTATAAAAATTGAAAGAATAGATGGATTTAAAATTCATTGCATGTTTAATAATGGTGAATCAAAACTAATTGATTTTAATTTAATTTTTAAGGAATGGAACCTAACTCCAAATGATATTGAGTACCCATTATTAAAGAAAAAAGAATTCCAAAAAGTTAAATTAAGAAACTATACACTTTCTTGGGATAATATAAATGTTTTATTAATGACAGAAGAAGGAAAAGAAGATAAATTTCCATATGAAATAGATCCATATTTTCTTTATCAAAAAAGTCAACCAATAGAGAATAAACATTCGTTAAGGATTGGAATATTAATAAGAAACGCAAGAAAGAAAGCAGGGCTAACTCAAGAACAACTTGCTCTGCGAAGTGGTACATCACGATTTTACATTTCAAGACTTGAAAATGAAAAGACAGATATTGAATTGTCAACTTTTAGAAAAATAATAGAGGCTGGATTAGGAAAAAATTTAAAAGTATTGATTGAATAACATGAACAATAAATAAACATTGTAGTAGGTTGAAAGATTGGTGTAATAAATCCTGCACTGCTCATAACCTCGACCGTTAGAACCTAAACATATTAAAACATGAAACCAAAAACATCAATATTATATTTGATAATTATAGTAACATTAACTTCTTGTTTTGATAAAATGAAAAAAGCTGATTTAATAGTCCATAATGCGAAAGTTTATACTGTTGACAGTAATTTTACAATACAACAGGCTTTTGCTGTACAGGACGGGAAATTTCTATCTGTTGGAACCGATAGCGCTATTCTATCCAATTTTCAATCGGAAAATATTATTGATGCAAAAGGTAAAGTCATCTATCCCGGTTTCAATGACGGACATTCTCATTTTACCGGATATGCAAAAAATATTTATGGCTATGCAAATCTTGTCGGAACAAAATCATTTGAAGAAGTAATTGAAGTTTTAAAAAATCATCATAAAAATAATGAAGGCGAGTGGCTAATTGGAAGGGGATGGGATCAGAATGATTGGGAAGTAAAGGAATTTCCCGACAAAAAGGAACTTGACAGGTTATTTCCCGGTAACCCTGTGGTTTTGATCAGGGTTGGCGGTCATACCGTATTGGCAAATTCCGAAGCATTAAAAAGAGCCGGTATTAATAGAGAAACTAAAATTGAAGGCGGGTTTATTGAAAAGAAGAATGACGGGCTAACAGGCATTCTGCTTGAAAATGCTTCAGATGCTATGCGCAATACAATTCCCGAACTCAATAATGTTCAAAAAACAAAGGCTTTAATTAGAGCGCAGGAAAACTGTTTTTCTGTTGGTTTGACTTCTGTAACTGATGCAGGTTTGGATAAACATGAAGTTAAATTGATTGACTCATTACAAAAAGCGGAAGAACTTAAGATACGAATATATGCAATGCTGATCCCAACTGAAGAGAATTTTGAAGAATTTGTAAGAAAAGGAAAATATAAGACAGGCAAACTATGTGTTTGTTCAATAAAATTATTTTCTGACGGAGCGTTAGGTTCAAGAGGTGCAAAACTGATTGAACCTTATTCGGATGATAATGAAAACTCAGGGCTTTTGCGTGAAACTCCCGAACATTACAGGAATATGTGCGAGATTGCTTATAAAAAAGATTACCAGGTAAACACTCATGCAATTGGTGATTCTGCCGTAAGGTTGATGCTGAATATTTATGGCAGGTTCCTGAAAAGCAAAAATGATAAAAGATGGCGTATCGAACATTCACAGGTTGTAAATCCGGATGATTTTTATTTGTTTGAAAAATATTCAATAATTCCTTCGGTTCAGACAACTCATGCAACTTCCGATATGTATTGGGCTGAAGACAGATTAGGGCAGGAAAGGATCACAGGAGCTTATGCTTATAAAAAATTATTGAATCAAAACGGATGGCTAATCAATGGAACCGACTTTCCGATAGAAGATATAAATCCCATTTACACGTTTTATTCTGCTGTTGTTAGGAAAGATTTGAATGGGTATCCTGAACATGGATTTCAGATGGAGAATGCACTAAGCAGGGAAGAAACTTTAAAATCAATGACTATCTGGCCAGCTAAAGGTAGTTTTGAAGAAAACGAGAAAGGAAGCATTGAACCCGGTAAATTTGCTGATTTTGTTGTATTGGATAAAGATATTATGCAAATAGAAAGTAGTGAAATTCCATACATAAAAGTATTATCCACCTATCTTGGCGGAGAAAAGGTTTATTCACGGGAATAACTTATCTTCACAAAATAATGAGAGATAAAAGATAAAATATCAAAAACAAAAATTCAAATACATCTGAATAAATATGAACAAGATGACAGAAAAAAACAATGAATACGCTGCGATTGTTAAAAAGGTACTTGACCCGACAAACAGGCGAACAGCAAAACTTTGCCTGACCCCTTATATTTACGATAAACAGTTGAAGGATAAAATGAACCGTATCACAATTGCTTATGCAAATCTGCTGGAATTTGTCTTCCAGGAATTCCCGACAAATAAGAAAATCCAGGAGGTTCTTGAATATCCGCCTGACTTAGAGAAATATCTTAATTCCCTTAATGTTTATGAGAAAAACCTTGCAGCAGCAAGAATAGATATCTTTATTACTGAAAACGATGGTTTGAAAATGGTGGAATCGAATTGCGAAATTCCGGGTGCAAACGAAGAAAGCTATTTCCTGGAACAGAATTACCTGCGGATATATCAACCCGAAGGTTTGGAAGCAATGCCGCGTATGGAAATAGTTTATAATACACTGATGCACTATTACCAAATCCAGGCAAAATATTTCAATCTGCCCGAAAAAAGAAGCTTGAATATTTACCTTTCGCAATGGCAGAGCGAAATAGACAGGATTCTCGGTGAGTACGATATTATTATGGATTATATTCGCCAAAAAGGCCATAAATGTGGAATACTCGATCCTAATAAAATTATAATTAAAGATAATAAAGCTTATGACCAGGATGGTGAACGAATAGATTTAATTTACCGGCGCTTTACAGCAGATGAGCTTCCGTTATATGCCGAAAGAAAATGGCAAATGGCAATTGACTGGGACAAAGCAGAGGTAGCAGTTGTCAATCCGTTTTGCACAAAACGGGTAGATTCGAAAAATATAATGGTTTTGTTTAATGACGAAGATTATGAGGATGTTTTCCCAAAAAACCTGAAAGAGGATTTAGAGATTGTAAGAGAAATTATTCCCTGGACAAAAAAAATCAAAAATAAACTCATGCTTGAAGATGGCAGTATTGTGGAGGCAGGGGAATATTTAATTAAAGAAAAAGATAATTTGGTAATCAAACATGCTAATGCATATTCGAGTGCGGCAGTATATATTGGTGATGATGTTGAAAAGAAAAAATGGGAAGAAATTGTTGATGAATCGTTAAAAGGTGACTGGATTGTTCAGCAAAGAATTGACCTCCCGGAACTGACAATGGAATATTGGGAGGATAACAAGGTAAAATCTGCAAAATGTATTTATAATGTTAACCCTTACATCTATGATGGAAAACTTGGCGGATTTTTAAACAGAGCATCAACCGACAAACTGACCTCTTTTAAGTCGGGAGAAATAGCTACTATAATGCCTTGTTTTGAAGATAAAAAATAGATGTTAAATGTTGAATGGTTAATTGTTAAATGGTTATAAATGAAAGAACCGATATTAGTTTCAATTGCGCATGGTGGCTGGAAGGTGCCTGAAGAGATAAAAGACATTTGGGCTTTAACAAAAAAGGATGCGTTTCATGATGGCGACCCTTTTACACCTCAGATTTATGATTTTTCGGATAAAGTCAATGCGCAAATTACAATGGAATATTACAGGGCTGCCATTGATTTAAACCGCGAACCCGATAATATAGCGCCGGAAAACCCTGACGGGCTTATAAAATCGCTTACCTGCTATAATGTTGAAGTTTATAAAAATGGTATTCTTCCTAATGAAAAATTAAAAAAATTACTAATAAACAAATACTATTATCCCTATCATAGATTTTTGGAAGATGCTGCCAGGCGTGATGATATCAGATTAGGAGTAGATTGCCACAGTATGGCTGCCGTAACACCGCCAATAGGAGGGGAAACTGCCGGCAAACCAAGAGCGCTGATTTGTTTGGGAAATCTTGGTGATATTAACGGCGAACCTTGTCCGCCACATAACAGGCTCTCATGCGATACCGAACTGATTAATTTTGTTAAAGAAGAATTCATTAGGGTTTTTCAACATGAAGATGTGGAAATTGATATTCCTGCTGTCTGCACTACAAATGTTCCTTATGAAGGCGGGTATTTTGAAGGTGGATATATAACAAGAAAAATGGGATATGAAGAAATACCGTTTTTTCAGATAGAGATGAGCCGTGCTTTATACCTTACGCCAAAATATTTCGATGAAGATACTCTGATTGTTGATGAAAGACGCATTAAAGACCTAAACCGGAAAGTATGGAAAGTTTTGAAAAAGACTGTCAGATTGGTTTAGGCATTGAAATCCCGATACTATAAAATAAAAAATCCCCCGTACGGGGGATTTTTTATAATCTTCGCGAGCGATTTACTATTTAACAGCACCTGATAAATCGCTTCCTGGTTTGAATTTAACAACTTTTTTAGCGGCAATTTTAATTTCTTTGCCTGTTTGAGGATTTCTACCGGTTCTGGCAGCACGTTTTGCTACTGAGAAAGAACCAAAACCTACTAAAGCGACCCTGTCGCCTTTTTTCAGAGCTTTAGAAGTAGTGCATACAAAAGCATCTAAAGCTTTTTTAGCATCGGCTTTAGTCAATCTAGCGTCTGCTGCAATTGCGTCAATTAATTCTGCTTTGTTCATTTTTATAAATTTTTAATGGTTAAAGTAGCGGCAAAGATAAGCTATTTCTATAAAAAAGCAAGTTAAAAACGCTAAAACCCTTGATTTTGTTAATAATTTAACCTTTTTGTTAATAACTTTGGCTCTAAAAGCCTTTATTTAAAGGGATTTTGAAAATATTTATGTTTTTAATATATATTGAAAACCCCTGAGAAATTCTTCGATATTCATCCTGCGTTTTCCTTCCTGTTGTATTTCTGTAATATTTATAAATCCATTTTTGCAGGAAATCTTCAAATAGCTTTTTCCATCTGTTTGGATTTTACCCGGAGATAAATCCTTGTCTTTTATTATATCTTCCTCACAAATCCCGGGTTTTTCCGCCCTGTAAATTTTTAATAGCAGAGTTTTGTCGTTAGGTGATACTAATTCAGTAAAGGCGCCGGGATACGGGCTTAACCCTCTTATAAAATTATAAATTTCGTTAACGCTTTTTGTCCAGTCTATCCTGCAATCTTCCTTGAATATTTTAGGAGCCGTTTTCAGACTTGCCGTTTCCCCTGTCAGTTCACTTTGATTAGTAAGCGAATACTTATTATTAATAATAGAATCAACTGTCAGTAAAATTAGATCAGCTCCTGTCATCATAAGTTTATCGTGCAATTCACCTGCAGTTTCGTTTGGTGTAATTTCAACCTTTTCAGATAAAATTATTTTACCTGTGTCAATCTCCTCGTTGATAAAAAAGGTAGTAACGCCTGTTTCTTTTTCTCCGTTAATAATTGCATGGTTTATGGGCGCTGCTCCGCGGTATTGCGGCAAAAGCGATGCATGCAGGTTGAATGTTCCTAATGGCGGTATTTCCCACACTGTCCTGGGCAACATTCTGAATGCGACAACAACCTGTATATCGGGCTTTAACGACTTTAACCGGTCAATAAAATTTTCGTCTTTAAGGTTTTGAGGTTGCAAAACAGGCAAATTATTCGACAGGGCATATTTTTTTACAGGTGAGTAGCTTATTTTCCTGCCACGACCTGCAGGTTTATCAGGAGCAGTAATAACACCTGCAATATCATATCCGTTCTTAACTAAAATATCAAGGGATGGAACTGCGAAGTCAGGCGTTCCCATAAAAACTATTTTTTTCACTTCTTTCATAGGTTTTCCCTGACACACAAAAAAACCTGTTCGGGAAAAACAGGTTTATATTATTTTTTTCACAATTTATAGCTCATTCAAATTGGCTTTTGCCTTTGCTATATATTTATCAATATCCCGCGCCTCCCTTGCTTTAGGGTATTCCTTTTTAATTCTTTCGTAAGTTTTTAATGCCTTTTCCCATTTTTCCAGAATTTCATAAGTCCATCCGGCTTTTAAAAGGAACGGTGGGGATATAAATTCATTTTCCTTTTTATCTGCAGCATCAAGATAATAACCAACTGCTTCATCATAATCACCTAATTGCATATAAGCATCGCCAATAGCTCCAAGCGCCATACCCGATACTATCTCATCATCGCTACCGAATTTCTTCAGATATGTGATAGCTTCTTCATAATCACCTTTGTTAAGATAACAAATGCCGGTATAATATTTCGCCAGATTCCCTGATTTAGTAGAACCGTAATCATCAACTATATCGATAAAACCATAACTTTCGCCATCACCAAACAATGCAAGGTCGAGAGAATCCTTATCAAAATAATACTGTGCAGTGAACATAGCCGTATGAGCCGCTTTTTCTTTTGGTATTAAAACAAACCTTTTATAACCAAAAAATATAAGGATGGCTACTATTATCACCCCAACAATAATTGTCAGGATTTTTTGGTTTTTCTCAATAAACTGTTCCGTTTTACTAAGCGCCTCCTCAACTGCTACGATTCGTCCTTCTGTTGTGTCTTTCTTTTTTGCCATAATCATGTCAAATTTGGGCGCAAAGATAAATTTTTTTATTTAATATTTATATCTAATTTTTCAAAGCTAAAATTTTTTATGAACAAAAATTTATAACTTTACCGCAAATTCATTTTTTTTTAACTTTAAAATAATGCTTATGGGAAAAGGTGACAAAAAAACAAAAAGAGGAAAACTGATTAAAGGAAGTTACGGAATCAGGCGACCAAGGAAAAAGAAGAAAGACAGACATATTCCTGAAGAAAAACCTGCCGTAAAGAAGCAAACTTTAGTTGAAACCGAAAAAGCTGAAAAGCCGAAAGAAAGAAAAAAACCGACAACAAAAAAAACTACAAACAAAAAGAAGGCTGAATCAACAACAACTGCAAAAAAAACTACTACTAAAAAAAGAACAGTTAAAAAGGCAGAAGTAAAGGAAGATGTAAAGACACAGGAGAAGAAACAAGAAAAAGCTCCGGAAGAATCTGAAGAAAAAACTCCGAAAAAGGAAAACAAGGAAAAATCTTAGATTTAGTGTTCGATTTTATTATCGTGATAAAAATGGCAGGAAATTAAATATTTCTTGCTATTTTTTTAAAAGCCTCTCCTCTTTCTTCAAAATTTTTAAACATATCATAGCTTGAAGCTGCAGGTGATAAAAGGCAAATATATCCCGGTTTAGTATATTGCTTTATTATCTGTTTTATTTTATCAAACCGTGTAATTAAAAAATATTTTTTCTTGTTTGATATACCAATAGCTTCTACTTCTTCTAATATCCGTTTTCCGGCTTCACCGGTAAATATCAGATTAGTGATGTCGGATTGGTTTATAAATCTTGCTAATTTGCTGTAATCAATTCCCCGGTCTTTTCCGCCGAGAATTAAAGTATCAACAGTCTTCAGGGTTTTAACCGCTTCAATGGTAGCCTCCGGCACGGTGGCTATCGAGTCGTTGTAGAAATGTATATTACCAAATTTTCCGATATACTCAAGGCGATGTTCCAGACCCTTAAACCCTGAAATTGCTTCTGAAATTATATTATCGGGAATTTCCAGTAATTTACAGGCACAAACCGCTGCCATAATATTCATAAGATTATGCCTGCCCGGTAAATACAGCCTGTTATTAAAATCGAACTCAGAAATATTTTTATTTTGCTTAAATACTATATTGCCTTCCCTATTCAAAAAAGCCCCGGCATTTATTTCTTTTTCCGAAGAAAACTCAAGGGACTCACCGGTAAATCCTGATTTGGCAATCATTTCATTAACAGATGGGTCATCAGCGTTAAATATTACCCAATCATTCTTTGTCTGGAATTTTGTAATATTAAATTTTGCTGATTGATACCCGTCAAAATTCTCATAATGGTCTAAATGCTCCTGGAACAGATTTAAAATAACGGCAATATGCGGCGACACTGATATATTTTCCAACTGATATGAAGACAGCTCAAAAACAACCCTGGTTTCTTTTCCGATTTTTTCAATCATATCAAAAGGCGGGACTCCAATATTTCCAATTAGTACAACATCTTTGTGATAATAAGAAAGAATGTGCCGGATTAAACTGGAAGTAGTGCTCTTACCCTTTGTACCGGTTACTCCAATGGTGTTTAACGAAAAAAGCTGTAAAAATAAATCGGTTTGTGAGGTAATTTTATTTTGCGAAACTTTATCTTTTAACAAATTGTTTGGTATTCCGGGGGTTTTAATAATCAAATCAAAATTATCGAGATAGGAAATATAAGATTTACCGAGAATGGTCTGGCAATTGTCATCCAGAATAAAATCAATATTATTCAGAACATTTTTATCTTTATCTGCAATTGTCAGAGAAATTTCAGGAAGTATTTTTCTGATAAATTTATATGAAGAAATTCCTTCCCTCCCAAAACCAAGTATCAGGATTTTTTTTCCATGTAATATTTCAACTAATTGTTTGTACACTTTGCTGATTTAAGAATATCTAAAAATTTTTTATTAAGAAAATGATTTTCTTCAAATGATTGCGTGACTCTCTTTTTTTTAAAATTCTGATACTTGCCGTACTCAGGCAATGATTTATAATATTCGAGCAAATACGGTAAATGATGCCGGCGTTTTTTTATCGATTCCATCACTGCAAGATTTACTTCATCAATTGTACCGACGCACTCAAACGGTTTAACAATGCTCTTTCCTGTAAGTTCATCGAAATATTTCAATAAATCCGGATCCTGAAAAATATCCTTTCCGAAAACTTTAATTAATTCATCCTTATCGATAAAGGGCGAAAGAATAATAAAGACGAACAGACATTTCGGACATTTACAACACCATGAATCGGTTTTACTGCCAATATTGCAGCTTTTAAAAACGGGTAAGTATTCAGGAAATCTTGAAAATAATCGAGCAATGCCGTATTCGTTCATCGGTCGTAAAAAACTGAAATAGTTGATGTCGGGTGTGATAAACTTAGAAACATACTCCCTGAAATCCTTTTCAAATTCAAAAGACTTTGAATATTGATGATTTACGCCTGTTGCCTTTTCTGTCGGTTCATTTGCACTAACTTCATTCGACAAGGCAATATGCCTGCTTCCTGTCAGAGCTGCTGCCAAAATGCTGACAAACGCAAGCAAAGCAGAAAAAGGAGTATGTCCGTTTAAAAATCCTTTATCGTTTAATTCAAGCAATTGGGGATGAATAGTTCTTTGAATTTCCATTAATTCATCGTCTTTAAACCCTGCAACCTTGATTGTGTTTATACTTGCCGGTTTTGGATTCAGGATAAACGGTATGGTTTGAAACCGCTCTTTTAACAGTTCGAGTGTAACTATGGAATCCTTGCCCCCTCCAACAGGAATTAAAACCTTTTTTCCTTCAACTTTATATTCGGCATTACAGATTTCTTTTTCCGAATCAACAATAATCTCAACAAAATCATCAACACTGCATTTAATATTGTTAACATAAAAAAATTCTCCGAGACCTTTAAAATAGATTTTTTTCCACCATGCTATTTGTTCCTTGCTAAGCCTGAACGGCTTGATAATAATTTTGGGAGGACATGCAGCTTTCCAGTAACTTATAAGTTCTATTAATCCTATATGAAAAATAAAATTCTCTATTTCGGAAAACGATAGCTGATTTTTAATAATACTTTTCTTCAGGATTTTCAGGGATGGAAAAAAATGAAACCTGTCATTTAGATTAAAATTATAAACAACTTCCAGACTATCCTGAGTCTCTGAAATGGAATATCCTTCAAAAGTAAAAAAAATATACTTATTTCTCAGTTGTTTATATTTTTTATAATTATCTTTAACCACGTTTTTTTATTTGGTATTATTTTTGTAAATTGCACTCCGAAGTTTTTAGAGAAAACTACGTTGCAAAAGAACAAAAAATTGAGGAATATGACTGACATTAATGATATACTGAAAATTAAAACCAATAATATTAAACCTGCTAAAGGCAAAATCTTGATATCAGAACCTTTTTTAATGGACTATTATTTCAAGAGGTCTGTGGTGTTGTTAGCCGAACATAATCAGGAAGGCTCATTCGGGCTGATTATAAACAAACCTGTTGATTTATTGCTCAGTGAGGTTATAAAGGATTTTCCAATGTTTGACGCACCTGTATATTTAGGCGGTCCCGTAAAAACTGACAGTTTGTACTTTATTCATACCCTGGGAGATATAATTGACGACAGCCTGGAAATTACCGAAGGATTATACTGGGGAGGTGATATCGATATTGTAAAAGAACTGATAACAATAGGCAAAATAAGTGATGAAAATATTAAGTTTTTTGTTGGATATTCAGGCTGGGTTTCCAAGCAATTAGATGCAGAATTAACAAAAAATTCATGGCTCGTTGCTAATATCAAAGCCAGCCAGGTAATGCAGTCAAATACAGAAGAACTTTGGAACTCATCAGTGAAAAAATTAGGAGGCGATTATACTTACTGGATAAATTTCCCATCAGACCCATCAGTAAACTGATTCATTAAAGGCATTCAGCTTTCTTACCCTGACATTATTACATGTTTCAGTATATAATGAATTTTTAAATATCTTTGTCAATAAATGAATGAGCTTCACCTCTGTCAGGATACGTTAAAAGAAAGAGGGGAAGTTTACTTACTATTTAAACAAGTTA
>JADHVR010000102.1 GCA_016783885.1 Bacteroidales bacterium | reverse complement strand
AAATGGTTTATGAGTTGTATGGGTTGAGTGAGGAGGAGATTAGGATTGTGGAGGGTGCTTAAAAATATATTTTAATACTGGAAGAAAAGGCAGCACACCTTTTATACTTCGTTGTAAAGAATCATTCTTTTGTTGATGGTAATAAACGAATAGCTGCTTTTATATTAATAATCTCGTAATTCTAAAATAATAATAAATGTCCTATAATTAATATTATGTTAAATAGGAAATATAAAAACATAGGAGCGGTTTTAACTACATCTCTCCTATTTGTTTTTTATTATATTATTTTTTTTATCTATTCTCTATCTTAGCATTTATTTCTTTCATCTTATCATACATTTTCAATCTTGTATAAATATCTTTTAACGATCCTAATGTGTTAATATCATCCGGCTGCAATTCGTGCGCTTTTTCAAGATACGGCAAACTTGAACTCAAATAATTATCTGCTTCTTCCTTCATTATGTTATATTCTTCAGTAGCGTCAATTGGTAATTGATTTGCTATTTCGATAATTGCTATTGCCTTATTTACGTATAAAGCTCCCATATTATAATTCGGATCGAAATAATCAGGATTTATTTCAAGCGCATTTTTATATGCGTTTACCGCGTTTTCAAAAGCATTGTCCCTGGCTTCATTGTTTTGGTTTGTATCCTCCACAATTTTATTGTATTGAACACCAATGGCATAAAAAATAGTTTCATTAACGTCTTCCAGTTTTGCGGCTATTTCAAGCAGATCAAGTGCTTCGGCAGTTTTATCTCTTTCAAGGTAAAAATTAATTGTAGCAAATAACAGATATTCATTCCCCGGAAATTTCTGCATACCTAATTTTAAATATTCTTCGGACTTAACTTCATCATCTTTATAATCAATATATATTTTTGAAAGGGATGAATAAATTCCCGGTTCAGGATAATCGTATTCAACTAAGGTATTAAATTTATCTAATGCTACTTCATAGTTATGAGCTAAATTGGCTGTATAAGCGATATAATACAATGAAAGCGTGTCGATAGTTCCTACTTCATTATAAATTTCGTAAGCTTTTTCGAAGGAATTAACAGCATTATTAAATTCCTTTATTGCAAGTGTGCTATCAGGGTCATCTACGGCTTCTATTCCGAGATTATATTTGTTTGCCCCGTCATCAAAATAGGCTTGTGCTACAATAGGCATCCTTTGTAATATATCAATTGTATAATTTTTTTTAGTATCAAGCTCCGTAGCTTTTGTATAGGCTTCATACGCTTTATTCAAGGCATCTGGATCGAGGTTTTTATATACATCATCCTGGCTCCAGTAAATATCGATGTAAATATTACCCCTGTAATACCAGGTCTTGGCATTACTCATGGTTTTTGGGTGTACCGTGGCTTTATCGATTGCCTCTTTTGCTTTATCGAGTTTGCCGTTTCTGTGATAGTTAAAGGCGCTTACTACCATATTATTCTGTGAAAAGCTAAATGTGGCAGTAATAATAAAAGCGATTATTAATGCAAATTTCTTCATAATTATAACTGTTTTTGTGTTAAACGTTTGACAAAAATATTAATTAATATAAAATATTAACCAAATAACAAGTCAATTTGGAATCATTCTTATTAAGTGACCTTATATTATTAATTTATATAACCATATATAATTATCAGTTATTCTGCCTGTTGTGTATTATCATCTGGCTGATTTGTTTCTGTTGCCGGTTCTTCAATTTCGGGACTTTCTTCTTCGATTTCAACCCTGGCGACTGATGCAATAGCATCTCCTTCCCTGATGTTTATAAGCCTAACACCTTGTGTTGCCCTACCCATAACCCTTAAATCGGCAATAGCCATACGTATAAGAACTCCCGATTTGTTGATGATCATTAAATCATCGTTATCACCAACTGCTTTAATGGCTATTAGGTTACCTGTTTTGGGAGTGATATTAATGGTTTTTACACCTTTACCTCCCCTGTTTGTAATGCGGTAATCTTCAAGCCTCGAACGTTTTCCGTATCCGTTTTCCGAAACTACAAGAACATCGTTTTTTCCATTTTCCAGGCATATCATACCAACTACTTCATCTTTCGGACCTGCCAGCCTGATACCCCTTACTCCTGCTGCATTTCTTCCCATTGGTCTTACCTTACTTTCATTAAACCTGATAGCCTTCCCCGATTTCAACGCCATAATAATTTCATTTTCTCCATTGGTCAGCCTTGCCTCAAGCAGATTATCCCCTTCGTGGATGTTAACAGCAATGATTCCGTTTTGACGTGGTCGTGAGTATGCTTTGAGGGTAGTTTTTTTAATTGTCCCCTTTTTAGTACAAAGCGTAATGTAATTATTATTAATGTAATCCTCGTCCTTGAGATTTTTTACATTTATTATCGCTCTGACATTATCTTCCCGTTCGATGTTAACGAGATTCTGAATTGCTCTGCCCTTTGAGGTTTTACCGCCTTCAGGAATTTCAAAAACCCTCAGCCAGTAACATTTACCTTTTTCAGTAAAGAAAAGCATGTAGTTATGATTGGTGGCAATATAAAGATGCTCAAGAAAATCATCGCCCCGGGTGTTGCTGCCTTTAGCTCCTATCCCTCCCCTGTGTTGCCTTCTGTATTCAGTGAGCGGTGTTCTTTTGATATAGCCCAGGTGAGAAATCGTAATAACAACTTCTTCATCGGCAATAGTATCTTCTATGTTAAAATCGCTGGCTGTATATTCAATCTCTGTTCTTGTATCATCGCCATATTTTTCTTTAATTTCTTTTAGTTCGTCTTTAATGATATTCATTCTAATTATTTCATCTTCAAGAATCTCTTTAAGGCTTTCAATCAGTTTGAGTATCTCGGCATATTCTTCTTTTAGCTTTTTCTGTTCTAAACCTGTAAGTTTTTGCAATCTCATATCGAGAATAGCCTTGGCTTGAATTTCTGAAAATTCAAATGTTTCCATTAAGCCATTCTTTGCTTCGTCGGGAGTTTGAGAAGACCTTATCAGGGCAATTATTTCATCAAGGTGGTCTAATGCTTTTATTAATCCCTCAAGAATATGAGCCTTTTTTTTAGCTTCTTTTAATTCGTATTCGGTTTTCCTTATTAAAACCTTGTGTCTGTGATCCACATAATGTTTTATCATATCCTTCAGGTTAAGCAATATAGGGCGACCATTAACCAATGCTATGTTGTTTACACTGAAGGATGTCTGAAGTTGAGTGTGTTGGTATAATTTATTAAGAATAACATTCGGAATTGCATCTCTGCGGAGGTCATAAACAATCCGGAGTCCATCCCTGTCCGATTCGTCCCTTATATCCGAAATACCATCAATTCTTTTATCATTTATAAGATCGGCTGTTTTTTTAATCATTTCAGCCTTGTTCACCTGGTAAGGAATAGATGTAACAATGATCCTTGCTTTTCCATTATCATCCTCCTCAATGTTTGCCTCTGCCCTCATGATGATTCTTCCGCGTCCGGTTTCATAGGCGCTCTTAACACCATCGTAACCATAAATGATTCCTCCGGTCGGAAAGTCCGGACCTTTAATCATTTTCATCAACTCAGGGATGGTAATCTCATTATTGTCGATATAAGCAATCGTGCCGTCAACAACTTCATTCAAATTATGCGGAGGCATGTTGGTTGCCATACCTACAGCAATTCCAGAAGCTCCGTTAACAAGCAGATTAGGAATTTTTGCAGGAAGCACAGTAGGTTCAGATAGCGTATCATCAAAGTTCAATTGTGTATCTACTGTATCTTTATTGATATCAGCCAGCATTTCCTCTGATATTTTCCTAAGCCTTGCTTCGGTATATCGCATTGCTGCCGGGCTGTCTCCGTCCATTGAGCCAAAATTACCCTGTCCGTCAATCAATGGATAACGAAGCGACCAATCCTGAGCCATTCTCACCATTGCATCATAAACCGAAGTATCGCCATGGGGGTGATATTTACCAAGCACCTCCCCTACTATCCTTGCTGACTTTTTATAAGGCCTGTTTGAAAATACTCCTAATTCAAGCATCCCGTACAATACTCTTCTGTGAACCGGCTTTAATCCGTCTCTTACATCTGGTAGCGCTCTTGACACTATAACCGACATTGCATAATCAATGTAAGCCGACTTCATCTGGCTTTCGATGTTAACTTTTACTATCCGTTCACCGTTCTGTGTATTTTCCATATTCTTATAAACTTCAAAAACAGTTAATTACAAATCGTCCTAAAAAATTACGAATTTAACAATTTTTACTAAAACGGAGTTGTTTTTAAAAAGATTTTATTACTAACATAGATATGTTAATAAAAATTATGAATATACTCTTTTTTCTGTATCTTTGTATCTATATTTGGCAGGAACGACAAATTGTCATTTTTAGTTATTAAACAGGCATTTTGGTAAGATATTTGAGGAAAATACGTTTATCTTAAAATATAACAGTTACAGTGCTTTATCATAGAAAATAATAATAATATTTAATTTTTTGCATCGTTAAATTTTTTTAAATAATAGCAATTACTTAATATGGAAGCTAAATTTTCACAACGCGTTAAGGATGTACTTTCATATAGCCGGGAGGAAGCAATCAGGCTGGGAAACGATTATATCGGACTCGAACATTTGTTACTTGGAATAATTCGGGAAGGAGAAGGAATGGCAATACAAATCCTGTCTTACTTTGGCATGGATATGTCGAAGGTGAGAAAAGAAATTGAGATTGCTGTTGCTAATCCTAAAGAGAAAAAAGTAAAGTCAACAGATAACATCCCTTTGATTAAGCAAGCTGAAAGAGCGTTGAAAATAACCTACTTAGAAGCAAAACTTTTTAATAGTGATCTTATTGGAACAGAACATCTTTTATTAGCAATTCTTAAAGACAATGACAACATTGTTACAAAAGCTTTTAATGATTATGGTGTTGATTACGATGCTGTGAAAGATGAACTGAAAGCGATTATTTCGAATAGTGAAGGTGGATTAAGGATGGATCCAAAAGATGATATGCCAGGAGGTACAGCTAATGAAGATACTGATGAAGGCGGACGGCATTTCGGCGGAAATATTAAAAAGGTATCCGATTCTAAATCTAAAACGCCTGTTTTAGACAATTTTGGAAGGGATATTACAAAATACGCTGAAGAAGAAAAATTAGATCCGGTTGTCGGCAGGGAGCGTGAGTTAGAAAGGATTGCACAAATTCTTAGCCGAAGGAAAAAGAACAACCCTGTCCTTATTGGCGAACCCGGTGTTGGGAAATCGGCTATTGCTGAAGGACTTGCCTTAAAGATTATTGAGAGAAAGGTTTCAAGGGCGCTTTTCAATAAAAAAGTTGTTACTCTCGACCTTGCATCATTGGTTGCCGGTACAAAATACAGGGGGCAGTTTGAAGAAAGAATGAAAGCGGTACTTAATGAATTGGAGAAAAACCCCGACATCATTCTTTTTATTGACGAGATACATTCCATTGTTGGAGCAGGTAATGCATCCGGTTCGCTGGATGCTTCCAATATGTTTAAACCGGCGCTGGCTCGGGGAGAAATTCAGTGCATAGGAGCAACTACACTGAATGAATATCGACAGTACATTGAAAAAGACGGCGCCCTGGAAAGAAGATTCCAGAAAATTTTAGTTGAGCCGACAACGCCTGATGAAACTTATGAGATTCTGAATAACATTAAAGAAAAATATGAAGACCACCATTTAGTTAGCTATACCAATGATGCGATAAAAGCCTGTGTTAACCTTACAACAAGATATATCACCGACAGGTATCTGCCTGATAAAGCCATTGATGCACTTGATGAAGCCGGGTCGCGGGTACATATTAAAAATATTCATGTACCGATTGAAATAATTGATATTGAAAACCGCATTGAGGAAACAAAGGCAAAGAAAACACAAGCTATTAATAACCAGAAATTTGAAGAAGCTGCTAAATTCAGGGATATAGAAAGAAAATTACAGGAAGATCTCGAAAAAGAAAAGAAAGAGTGGGAAAAAGAGTCGAAGATAAACAGGGAAATAGTAACCGACGAAAATGTTGCTGAAGTAATCGCTATGATGACAGGGGTTCCGGTTCAGAGAATAGCTCAGAATGAGAGTGAAAGGCTGGTGAATATGGAAGATGATCTTGAAAATTCCATAATCGGTCAGAATGAAGCAATAAAGAAAGTCGTTAAAGCAATTCGCCGGAATCGTGCAGGACTAAAAGATCCCAGCAAGCCTATCGGTACATTTATTTTCCTGGGACCAACCGGTGTAGGTAAAACACACCTGGCTAAAGTACTGGCAAAATATTTGTTCGACAGCGAGGATACGCTTATAAGAATTGATATGAGCGAATATATGGAAAAATTTGCGGTTTCGCGTCTCGTTGGCGCGCCTCCGGGTTATGTCGGGTACGAAGAAGGCGGACAATTAACGGAGAAAGTCCGCAGAAAACCATATTCAATTATTTTGTTAGATGAAATAGAAAAAGCACATCCTGATGTTTTTCATTTATTGTTGCAGGTTCTGGATGATGGTGTTTTAACGGATAGTCTCGGAAGAAAGGTTGACTTTAAAAACACTATTGTAATTATGACCTCTAATATAGGTTCAAGGCAGTTGAAAGATTTCGGTCAGGGTGTCGGATTTGATACTGCTGCTAAAAAATCATCCAAAACAACATATGCACGCAGTGTTATTGAAAATGCCCTTAAAAAGACTTTCGCCCCTGAATTCCTGAACAGGATTGACGATGTGGTGATATTTGATCATCTTGAAAGAGAAGGTATTCATAAGATCATCGATATAGAACTGAATTACCTCTTTGACAGGATACATAATCTCGGTTATAAAATGACTGTAACCAAAAAAGCAAAGGATTTTATTGTTGATAAAGGATGGGATGAGCAATACGGTGCCAGACCTCTGAAACGGGCTATCCAGAAATATATCGAAGACCCGCTTGCAGAAGAGATCATTAAAACCAAAATTGAAAATGATTCCAAAATAATTGTTGATTACAAAGAAGGAGATGATGAATTAACTATTGCGGTAAAACAACCTGAAAAAAAAACAGTTAAAAATTAAAATGTTATTGTTTCCAATTCGGGACTATTTTCTATAGTTACTTGTTGTTCGCTATTTATAAGTTTTTCTTTTATAATTGGTATATCCGGATTAAAATAACTTACTCTTATAGAGAATCCGTCATCATATAAATGTACTTTTGAGCCTTTTGTATCTTTGATTTTTATCTCCTTTTGATTTTGACATATTTTTTCCTCATCATTAAAATATTTGTTTATAAGCTTGTTTGAAATATCAGTAAAATCAACATTTTGACTTTCTTTTTTAAAATTGTACTGACCCAAGACAAATATTTTATCAATAAAACAAAATAATACGATAGCATAATAATCATACATTTTAAAGCCATATCCCCAAATACAAATTTGTACATCCTTAAATTCTTGTATTGTAAAATAGTCGGGGTCACCTTTCTGTTTGCGAAAATCGGGATATGATTTGCCAAGTTCAAACCCCTGGAAAACAATATCGTTATCTGTTATAAGTTCTTCTTTGCTTTTATTGGTTAATGAATTTAAGAAAAGATCAATTTCAAAAGTTTGAGCTTGTCGATAAGGATTGTAATAATGATGCTTTGTAAAAACATCAACGTATTTATAACTGAATTTCCCATAATAAGCTTTATAAACCCATAACTTTAGCAGTAGCTTGTAATTAAGAATTACAATAAATAAAATTATTAAAGCCACTCCCATAATTAATAATGATACATTTAGCGCTGTTGAATCCATAATATTTATAGTTTATATTATCTTAAATCACAATGCAAATTTAAACACATGAAATGGATAAAAAATCAGGGAAAATACCCAATTTTTATGCGGGAAACTACGTAAAATTACTGCGTAAAATTACGTAGTTTTACAGATAAAGCGCTCAGACAGAACAAGATATATTTTTCATAGAAGAAAAATCAATTTTTCTTATTTATGTAAAATAAATTATGAACTAAAATTTTAATTCTTCAGATTTGGAGACGCTTTTTATATGAAGATATTGTTGTTTGCTGATATTTATATTATTTAATAGTTTTTCTTTTACAATTGGTATTTCGGGATTATAAACACTTATTCTTATAGAGAATCCATCATCAAATAACTGTATTTTTGAACCTTTTGAATCTCTGATTACTATCTCCTTCAGATTTATTGTTTCGTTATTTTCAAAATATTTGCTTTTAATCTTGTTCAAAAGATCAGTAATATTAATATTTTGATTTTCTTTTCTAAAATTGTACTGACCCATAATAAATATATTATCAATAAAAAAATACAATACGGTAGTATCATAATCATACATACTATAGTTATATCCCCATATAAAAATTTTTATTTCCTTAAATTCTTGTATTGTGAAATAATCGGGCTTGCCCTTTTGTTTATAAAAATCGGGATACGATTTGCCAGGCTCAAGACCCTGGAAAATAATATCTTTATCTGTTAATACCTCTTCTATACTTGTTTTGTTTAATAACTGTGAAAAATCACTAACTTCATATTTAACAGAATGTGGATAAGGATTTTTATTAAAATATTCTCTGAAAAGACTAACATATTTAAAACTGAATTTCCCATAATACGTTTTAAAAACCCACAACTTTAGCTGAGCCCTGCGAATAACAATCACAATAATAAAAATCATCAAAACCGCTGCAATAACTATTATTGTTATATTTGTTGCAAATGAATCCATATCATAAAAAAGTTAATTATATAAAGTTAATTTCAGCCTTCAAAAATATAAATTATTATCAGTAAAATAAATTAATATTTATATTTTTGGCAAGTTAAATTCATAAAATATGAAAAAGAACATACTAAAAGGCGGTGAATTCCTTATCAAAGAGACAGATTCCCAGGATGTATTTATTCCTGAAGAATTTGACGAAGAGCAAAGAATGATAGCTCAAACTTGTGAAGATTTCCTCGAGACAGAAGTTTACCCTATTCTTGAAAGGATTGACCAACAGGAAGAAGGTTTAATGCGCAGACTGATCCACAAATCGGGTGAGCTTGGATTGCTTGGCATTTCTGTTCCTGAGAAATACGATGGTTTTGAACAATCCTTTGTTACATCAATGCTGGCGAGTGAATCCATGGGATCGGGATATTCTTTTTCGGTGGCATATTCCGCTCATACAGGTATAGGAACGCTTCCTGTTGTTTATTACGGCAATGAAGAACAAAAACAAAAATATCTTCCCAGGTTTGCCTCAGGAGAATGGGCAGCGGCTTATTGTCTGACCGAGCCGAATGCAGGTTCTGATGCCAATGCAGGTAAATCAAGGGCTGTGTTATCGGAAGACGGGAAACACTATATTTTGAACGGCCAGAAAATGTGGATTACAAATGGCGGTTTTGCAAATGTTTTAACGGTTTTTGCCAAAATTGATAATGACCGTGTTCTCAGTGCTTTTATTATTGAAAGTGCATGGGATGGAGTGGTTATCAATCCTGAAGAAAGAAAAATGGGGATTAAGGGTTCCTCAACTGTCCAGATTTTTTTTAATGATGTTAAAGTGCCGGTCGAAAACTTGCTTGGCAGACGCGGGCAGGGATTCAGGATTGCTTTGAATATCCTTCACATGGGAAGAATCAAGTTGGGCGGAACTATTCTGGGGGCTGCCAAAAGAGCAATTACCCAGTCGGTCAACTATGCCAACGAAAGAAAACAGTTCGGTCAGTTTATCTCTGATTTCGGAGCAATAAAATTTAAACTTGCCGAACAGATTATCAGAACATGGGTTACCGAATCTGCTGTTTACAGGGTTAGCAAAAACATTGACGAGATGACAGATATCCTTCTTGATGAAGGAAAGGAAAAACCAACAGCCACTATCGAAGGAATTGCTTATTATGCAATTGAAGCAGCATTACTAAAGGTTTTTGGATCGGAAGTATTGAATTATGTAGTGGATGAAGCTGTTCAGATTTTCGGAGGAATGGGATTCTCGTCCGAAACCGATATTGACAGGGCTTACCGCGACTCAAGGATAAACAGGATATTTGAAGGCACAAATGAAATCAACAGGTTATTAGTATCGGATACAACTATTAAAAAAGCATTAAAGACAGGCTTTGATGTTGTGAGGTATGCAAACTCCATAATCAAAAACCTGAATAATGAAGCCGATACTGAGATTCCAATGGATGATTATTTCACAGAAAAACGCCACTATATTAAGAATTTCAAAAAAATAGCTTTATTATTGATGGGGGCACTTTCTGAAAAATTTGAAAGGAAATTTCTTACCGAACAGGAAATCCTTTTCAATATCTCGGATATTATTATGATGGTTTACGGAGCTGAATCAGCGATGTTAAGGGTTGAAAAACTTAAAAACATGAAAGGTGAAGATGCAGTTAGTATCAATAAAGATATTCTAAATGTTTATGTTTATGATTGTGCCGGTACTATAAATAAATGTGCAAAAGATGCAATAAATTCATTTGTTACAGGCGAAGATCAGGCGATAATGCTTGACAGAATTGATATTTTCACAAATGTAGCTCCCGTAAATGTGAAGGAAGCGCGCAGGAGAATTGCTGATAAAGTTATTGATGATAACAGGTATGATTTTTAATTTTGGAATTTAGATTTAAAATTTCATTCCACCGGTTCCCACTCTGCATAATGATCGGAAACTACATTAGTTTTAGGATCTGTTGTCAAGAATTCATTGGAGTTATATGTCCAGCCCATTGTTTCTGACCCTCCCCCACTTTCGGTGGTTATTAAAAAACGATTTGCCAGGTGTCCGATATAATTTGCCTGGTTTCTTGGCCAGTTACTATCACCACCTGAAGGGTCGATGGGTATCCAGCCATAATTCGGCAGGTAAACCTCCACCCAGCGATGGAACACATCATCCATGCTGGCATAATCACCACGCACGACAACAGAGCCAACATAACGGGCTGGTAATCCGGCTGCGCGGCACATTGAAATATAAACGAACGAATATTCGGAACATGAACCATTGCCTCTTGCAAGTACCGCCGGAGCTGTGTTCCAGCCTCCGACCATTTCGTAATACATATTATTTATGAGGTAATTAAATATTTTTCTGAACATCCAATAAGGATTTTCTTCATCACCGATAGCTTCCTTCACTGCGTTTTGAATTACAGGATGGTCGTATTGGTATTTTTCATTGTTTTCAAGGTATTTGTCTTTGATCTCCTGCGGAATATCGGCAAAACTCCCCACTTCTTCAGGATAAATAAAATAACGTACCTCATATATTTCGGCTGTTACACTCATTTCGCCTTCAACCTGTTTGCCCGATTGTACTCCCTCAAAATGGAAATGGGCAGTCTGCTGTCCCCATTTGTCTGTTACAATGTCAGTATATTTTGGTTTAAAGGTGGGAGGTTTAATTATGCTTTGATTCGGACGGTCAGTTGGGATGGCGATATGAATGTCTGCGTCTTTAATTATTCCCGGACCAAAATTGGTGATTTCGTGTATAAAAGTAATTTTTGCTAAATGTGAATTGTATTGTCTGAACTTCTGTCCATCCCTGATCTTAAGCTGAAACAACTTATCTTCCTGGTAATCCACAGCCCATAGATTTTCTCCGTCATAACATAATCCTCTGGTAAAAGCTCCCGGAGCGTCTGTAATAATGATCACACTACCCGTTTCGGGATCAACCATATAAATCTCGTCTTTCATGCGGTCGGATATCCACAGGTATTCTCCGTCAAAAGTTAATCCTCTCGGATCGGAAGCCGGCGACTGGAATGAGCGGATAGTCGTTCCGTCATCAGGGCTGAACTGAATCACTTCATCTGAAGCATTATCCACACACCAAAGGTATTTTCCGTCCCAGGTTAACCCTCTTGGTGTACTTGATGGCGCCTGAATTGTTTTCAGGATTGTTCCGTCTGTGGGATCGACTCTGTATATCTTACCTGCGTAATTTTCTGATAATGGAACCCC
>JADHVR010000101.1 GCA_016783885.1 Bacteroidales bacterium | reverse complement strand
AAAATGTAATGCTGCGTTCGCTACGCCTGCCCCGTAGGGAAGTATGACCGTATCGGGGCTCTCTCCGCATTACATTTTCCAGAGTCAGAGCTTATTAATCTTTCTATTATACGACATAGTTAAAAAATCGCGGGGAAATGCTTCATTATCTTTAGTAATAATAAGCATTTTTTGATTTGTTTTAGTATTCAATGAAGTTGATTAAATAGAAAAGTATTTATTTATGTAATTAATCCCCAATCCACCGCTGTTCCCTTCTTCACATCACAATTTACCTTGCGGCCTAAAAGAGTATCATAATATTTCGGTGCCAAACCCAATCCAGGTCGGACAATTCGCAGATTCTCTTCTGTCAGCACTTCTCCTTTTTTCATGTCTTCAGCGATGTAGAGCGAGCGACGAAAAGTGAGTGACCCTTTTTCTACATCACTTGTGCCATATTTTATCTGGCCTAATGACTGCCAAGACCGTTCGGCTTCAACAACCAATTGTTTCATTTCTTCCGGTTCCATTGAGAAGGCGGAGTCAACGCCACCATCCGCGCGATTTAATGTAAAATGTTTTTCAATTACTGTAGCCCCATGAGCAACCGCTGCTACTGATGAACCTATCCCCATCGTGTGGTCAGACAGTCCCACTTCACAATTAAACAACTTTCGCATGTGTGGGATTGTTAAAACATTGCTATTCTCCGGTGTTGCGGGGTAAGTGCTTGTGCATTTGAGTAAAACAAACTGTTCGCAGCCAGCATCACGGATTGTTTGAACAGTTTCGTCCATTTCGGCAACACTTGCCATACCCGTAGATATAATCATGGGTTTACCTGTAGATGCCACCTTTTTGATTAAGGGTAAATGGGTATTTTCAAAGGAAGCAATTTTATAGGCAGGCACATTCAAATCTTCTAAATAATCTACGGCGGTATCATCAAATGGTGTGCTGAAGCAGAGCACTCCTAATTCATTTGCACGTTTCATGATGGGTTTGTGCCATTCCCATGGTGTATGTGCTTCTTCGTATAGTTCATACAAAGATTTTCCTTCCCATAGACTCTTTTGATCCTTTATTAAAAACTCACCTTCATTCACATCAAGTGTAATAGTATCCGCTGTATATGTTTGCAATTTTAATGCGTGGGCGCCGGCTTCAGCAGCGGCTTCAACAATTTCAAGTGCCCGATCCAAAGACTGATTGTGGTTGCCGGACATTTCAGCAATGATGAAAGGTTTGTGATTTAAACCGATTTTTATATTACTTATTTCGATCATTACCCGGTGGTATCTACTATTTTGTCTTTGTTAAGTTCATAGCAGTTTTTTCCTTCAGCTGAATTCAGTAAAGTAAATCCTGCTTTTTCAAGTGATTTTTTTGAAGCAATATTTTCTGGCAATGTATAAGCCAATACCTTGATATTTCCCCAGTAATCATCTTTCATATCCATTGCCATTTCCAGCATTTTGCTAGCTAGACCCTTACCACGTTCTTCAGATGCAATCAGATAGTTGAGAACAACTTCATTATCTTTTCTTTCCAGCCGGACCAAACCCGCAGGTCTTTTTTCATATTCTAATATCAACATTAATACATTTGGGGAATTTAGATTGCTCTTAAACCATTTTTTATGTTCAGACGGGGCAATAGCATTGGAATTAAACGACCATTTTCGAGTTTCAGGATCATTCGCCCAGAATAACAAAAGTTTTTCATCAGCCGTGGTTACTTTTCTAAAAAATAGAAAATCAGATACATTTGCCATGTTGAATAATATGGCTACTTCGATAGTTTCTTGACCAAGTCAGAAATTCTAGTGTCTTCATGGTCAATTTTTTTCATCAGTTCTTTGGCTTCTTCAGGGGCATGGGTAAAGGCCAGACGAAGTAGATCCATCCAGTTAACATTATTCTTGGTCCTAACCTTTTCAATTTCGTCAATGATTTTTAAGTAATGTTCTATTATTTTCTTTTTATCTCCCATAATTCTCATGATTTAATTTAGTCTCTTAAACCCCGCATGGCATACGGGCCCTTCCAGCAGTTCATCCACATTGCGTCCGTTTTCACAGTCCGCTATGGTTGAAAAGACAGGGTCAAATTTTTCAAAATAGGCATCAACAACTTGTTCCGTATGCTCCGTGGAGACATACACCGAATTGGCCGCTAGGTATCCATTCTTGAGCATTTCCTGGGTAATGAGCGTCTTATACTTCATCCAATTCTCCACCGGGATGCTGAAATTCACCAGGGCCGGCAGACCGCTGATTTCGATGGGCAGCTGGTATTTATCAGCCAGGGCTTGCCAGCGTTTGCCGATGCCCCTCCCTGTAGCGGTGATCTGTTCCCAAGATTTTTCCCGTTCCATAACTTCCAGCGTTTTCAGGGCCGCCGCGGACCCGATACGCTCGGTCCAGAAGGTGCTGCTGATAAACGTCTCCTGGGCAGATTTCATGATTTCCTTTTTCCCCACCACAGCCGTGATGGCATAGCCATTGCCCAAAGTCTTGCCAAACAAAGCCATATCCGGCTCTACGCCATATTTCTTGTGCAATCCGCCAAACGTCTCCCGGAAACCGGAAGTACATTCATCGAAGATCAAGATAATATTATTTTCTGTCGCCAGCTTGTATACCGATTCCAAAAATCCTTTTTCAGGCCCGACAGAGCGGGAAACTTCCATCTTGATGATGCCTATGTCATGCTCCCGAACAAGCTGTTGTATACTATCAAGATCGTTATACTTAAATACTAGAGTAGTATCTTTCAAATTACGAGGCACGCCTTTGGGTTCCAATCCGGGTAGCAGATGGCCGTCCAAGGTGGTCTCATCCCCCAGGTTAGCCGCCAGGTACCAATCGTGCCAGCCGTGGTAGCCGCAGATGGCCACTTTGTCCTTGCCTGCCGCTGCCCGTGCGATGCGGATGGCAATAGCATTGGCCTCTCCACCGGTGCGGGCAAAGCGCACCATGTCTGCCCAGGGATGTAGCTCGACGAGCCGTTCCGCAAGGTAAACCTCTTCAGGGCAGTTGAAAGTGGACATGTTGCCCTCATCAACAACCTTTCGCACTGCCTCATCCACTTCAGGATGGCCATAGCCTAGCGTGTTTGTGCCGATGCCCATGATGGACATATCGATAAATTCATGCCCGTCCAGATCCCAGACCTTACAGCCTTTGGCCTTGCTGAAGTAGGCTGGCCAGTGATCAGGCAAAAACATTTCTGCTCGTTTGGATAAAAGCATATTTCCACCGGGAATGATTTTTTTGGCTCGTTTCCATAGCTTCTGTCCAGTTCCCATTTTTGAGCCCTTATTTCTAGTGATATGCTGATTTGCCTCAAAATATTCAGGATGGGATTGCTTCAGTTCAAGAACGTCCCACCAGGAAAAATCAAGATTAGGTGCAAAATGATTTAGGATATTTTCAATCACCGACAAATCTTCGGGGTCATCTACTGTCCAACGCTCCTTTGATAGATCTGTATCATTTGATAGATTAATATTATTTAAATTTTTATTTGCCCGAATAAATGGCGTTACGTGCTCTCTTTCATGAGAAGTTTTAGCTTTTTTGTTCGCTTCTTTCAAAGAATCAAAAGAAAAAACTTCCACATCTAATCCATCCGGATATGTTGGCGGATTTGTGTTTGAAACGTAATCCGCATTTTCTTTTTCATAAAGATAGATAATTTCATCAACAAGTTTTGGGTCAACGATGGGGCAATCGCCCGTAATACGCACAACAGTTTCAGGATTATATTTTTTAGCGGCATTATAGTAACGGCCCAAAACATCATCTTCGCTTCCTCTAAATACGTCATTACCCAAGTTTTCTATCAAATCTGTAAGTGGATCATTTTCATCATTTGTAGATGTAGCTAAAATAATTTTATCTATTTTCTTTGATTGAGATAAACGGTAGAAAAGAATTTCAATTAATGATTTGCCATTAATTTCTTTTAGAACCTTACCCGGTAAACGGGTAGAGCCTACACGCGCTTGGACAATCGCTATGACTTTGCTGGCCATAATGATGGGTTTAATATATTCTCATTTTCATAGTTGATTGATAATGCTTCTTCAAAAACGCTGGTATCCACATTTTTTTTGAGTGTTTGCAAATGCATCCTTAACTGCTCCACATTATCTATACCGATAATCACCTTTGTTACTTCTTTTAAATTTACCAGCCAAAGTAAGGAAAGCTCTGGAAGAGTTAAACCAGCAGCCGCTGAAATAGATTTAAGTTTTTCTAAAGATGGAATGACATCTTCAAAACGATCTTCCAAATCAATTTTAGATAAATAAAATAGTCCCTGCAGGAAAGCCGATCGAGCATGGATTTCGATTCCCTTTTCAGCCAATTGACGCAATATGCCATGATGATAAAGGCGTGTATCCAAAATATTCAAAGGCAGCTGGATGATATCCAAATTGAAGTCTGATTCTAAAATCTGATTAATTTCATTCTCACTATACAGAGATACGCCGGTATTGCTGATGGATTGTTCCTCTTTAGCCTCTTGCAGTTTTGTCTGAAAAGTATTATCCAAAAAAAGCTCTGCGGAATGAGCCAATACCGAAGTTGGACGTATTGTGAGTTTTTCGATGGAATCATTAAGCTGGTCAGAAAGCGAATTTTTTCGATCACTAATCTTGGTGATGATTTCCCAAGAGTTTTCCAAATGCCCCTTCAAATAATTCCCGATTGATTCTTCACTTGTACCGTAAGCTTTAGCCGTGTCCAGTGTATTGATACCATTTCCCCAGCCCAGATCAAGGATCGCTGTAATATCATTTCGGTGTACTTGTCCATTTTTGTTGGCAATTCCGTAGGACATGCCAAACTGGGTAGTACCGATGGCAAGCTTACCCGAGGGTTCAGACATTGAGATATTGAACCATATTTTCTATTACTCTGCCCTGATCATCAATTGATAAATCCGGGTAAATGGGTAGTGATGCTTCCCTTCTGTAGAAATCTTCAGCAACGTGGTAGTCCCCAGGTTTAAACCCAAAATTCTTTTGATAAAACGGCTGCAAATGAACCGGGATATAATGTACCTGTAGATTGATTCCTGATTCTTTCATTTTCTCGAAAAATTCCGGTTTGGATAGTAGCAGTCTTTCAAAATCAATCTGCAGTGTGTAAAGGTGATAAGCATGCTCAATAGAACTGTGAGGTCTAGGTATCTTCAAGGAATCAATATTTGAGAATGATTTGTCGTACTTTTTGGCGATTTCACGTCTTTGTTGAACAAACCAATCAAGTTTCTTCAGCTGACTGGACCCCATTGCGCACTGGAAGTCGGTGATACGGTAGTTATAGCCTAATTCGTGCATTTCGTAGTACCAGGTACCGTCATTTTTATCCAATTGATTTGGTTTCTTGGTCATTCCATGGGTTCGCAAGCGCCTGACTTTTTCATCAATTACCGAATCATTTGTTAAAACCGCACCGCCCTCACCAGTGGTAATGTGTTTAACAGGATGATAGCTTTGGGTAACCACATCGGCATATTTCACTGCATATTGTTTATTACCAAAGTATGACGCACCCATGGCATGACAGTTATCATTTACCAATTGCAAATCGTATTTATCGGCAATTTCACGCAACGCTTTCCAATCACAGGGATGTCCGCCATAATCCACACCGATAACTGCTTTAACATTTCTCCCCTTTGATTGATAGGATTTTACTTTCTCTTCCACAAGATTAGGGTTAATTGTATATGTGACCGGATCAATATCAGCAAAATCAGGTGTTGCACTACCGTAAACTATACAATTAGCTGTTGCTAAAAATGTAAGGGGGGTTGTGATGACGACATCCCCAGGCTGCCAGCCCAAAGCCAAACCTGTCAGGTGCAAAGAGGCTGTACCGTTTGAAACAGCGCAGCAATATTTTGCACCAAAATAGTTTTTAATGTCATTTTCAAATGTTTCAACTGCGGGTCCCTGGGTAAGCCAGTCGCTCGTTAATACTTTTACAACTGCATCTATGTCGGATTGATCAAGGGACTGTTTGCCGTATGTAATCATATAGTTACATTTTCTTGAATCAATTTTTTTAGTTTATTTACGGTCAAAAAGTGCTTGTTCGTGCCGCTATTATAGCTAAATCCATCTTCACAAGGTTTTCCCTCTTCACCATTGCTTTCTTTTATGAACTTTGTTTTACTCCATACTCGAATTGATGGTACAATTACATAATAATCGTCAAATTCAATCGTATTCATCGCATCAGATTGAGTGATCATTTCCTCGTGCAGTTTTTCTCCAGGTCTAATGCCAATGATTTCATGTTTACATTCAGGTACGATCGCTTCCGCCACATCTAAAATTCTATAACTTGGAATTTTGGGTACAAACAACTCACCACCCCACATTTTAGCCAGACAGCTTAATACAAAATCAACGCCCTCCTGAAGGGTAATATTGAAACGGGTCATGCGCTCATGCGTGATAGGCAGAACACCTGTTTTTTTCTTTTCCATGAAAAATGGTATCACAGAACCACGGCTGCCCATGACGTTACCATAGCGGACCACCGAAAATATAATATCATGCTTTCCTTTATAATTATTGGCAGCAATAAACAGCTTGTCGCTAGTAAGCTTTGTGGCGCCATACAGGTTGATGGGAGCGGCAGCCTTATCAGTACTCAATGCTATCACCTTGTTTACACCCGTTGATATAGCTGCATCAATCACATTCTGACCACCGATCACGTTGGTCTTCACCGCTTCAAAAGGATTGTATTCTGCGGCTGGCACCTGCTTCAAAGCTGCAGTGTGAATTACAATGTCCACACCTGTCATGGCCATTTTTAAACGGCGATAGTCTCGCACATCGCCAATAAAATAACGCATGGGCGTATCATTCTTATCCGGCCATTTTTGCTGCATTTCAAATTGTTTGAGCTCGTCCCGGCTGTAAACAATGATCTTTTTTGGTTCGTAATTGTTCAGTATCGTTTCGATAAACTTTTTCCCGAACGAGCCCGTACCCCCCGTGATTAAAATTTTCTTATTATTTAACATGTTTTCTCCCTTTCATAATAGTCTTTGGATCACCTCATCAATCTGCTGACACCTGTTCATTATAGTATGATCTTTCAATGTCCGGGCCTGACCGGCTTTGGCAATCTGCTCTGTTTCATGAGGGTGATCCAGTAAATAATTTACTTTTTCAACGGCCTCGTCAATGGTTCTGTAAGTTACTACTTCATTATCCTCCTCGAAAAGATCTGATATGTTGGTACCTGTATCTGTTAACAGACATGTACCAACACCGGTAGCTTCAAACATGCGCATGTTGCCTACATTGCCAAACGCTGCATCAGCATGTTTATTAAATACAATTTTGGATTGACTTAATATCTTATACATGTCAACCCCCATAACGGGTGGATGACAACTATCAGGGTAAAGTTCTTTCAGAAGTGTTGGAAAACCATTTTTTCGGTTTACACCTTTGAATGCATAATTTTCTTTGGCAATCTCGTAAAATATGTTTCTGATTTTAATCGGCAAATATTTCAAATTTGCTATATTATTTACTTGATCATAATTGAATATTTGAAAAGCCCTTTTAAGTAAATTTCGAAAATTTTGTTTTATGGAATTATTACCCGCTACCGTCTCTTGCTCATTAATCCACGCCCTCAAACCTGTTTGTTCAAAAAGTTGTCGTAGAGCATAATATCTGGACTCCGGAGCTCTTGAGGAACCTAAAAACGTAAAATCATATTGCTTTCCGAATCCTTTTAAACGCTTTAGAATGATTTCATCGAAGGAATGGTATAGTAGCTCACTTTGCATGAGAGTATCCAAGCCCTGTGATTTGTATTTATTCAAATTGCCCGGGGATGCACAAAAAAGAAAATCTGCATTACTCAATCTTGTAATTGTACTTGGATAACCGGAATAGATAATAACTTTTTTAATGAATGGATACTCTTCCTTTAGAATTTTGATCAGATTATCATTATTTCTTAAAGGGAAGAACCGCCCAGGTATACTCCATTCAGTGCCCTCCAAATAAATAATATCCGGTTTGATTGTTTTGATCTGGGCCATAAGAATGTCTATCATCCAATTTTCAGAATCGTATCTAATGCCATTTTCTTTAGCCCACTGCTTTTGTAATATTTCAAAATCGGGTATGATTTCACGCGCATCCTGACCTAATTCATTGAAGGACCGGTGAAAGCCATCAGAATATATCATCATATTATTGGCAAAAGCCAATTCTAGCATTTTATCGTAGTTTAGTTTTTTAAAATCAGGATATTGCTTCAGCTTCAAATCGAAAATTGATCCTAAACAGATGTTGATAATCTTTACTATTTTATAATTTTTCATGATTTAGTTCATGATTTATTGTATTACAATTAATGCAGTGGTTATTAATAAAATGAATACAAAGAATTAGTAATGGCTGAAATCGTTTTCTCATCAAGCTCCGGGTACATAGGAAGAGAAAGGATTTCCCTGGAATACTGATACGCTATTGGAAAATCATCGGGTACATGTTTCAGATAGCCATAGGATTTTAGGTATGGCAATGCGGTTGGATAATGAATCCCTGATGATACACGATTCTCTTTTAGGTGCTTTTGAAGTTCATCTCTACTTTCACATCGAATCACGTAGAGATGGAAGACATGCTTTGCATCCTCGTGGGTTACAGGTGTTACGATCCCGGGAATGTCGGAAATCAATTCCGTAAATGTAGAAGCGTTCTGAATGCGAAGAGCCGTCCATTCATTGATGTATTTCAATTTGACAGATAAAATGGCTGCCTGCAGACCGTCCAGTCGGCTATTGATTCCTTCAAATTCATGGAAATGCTTTTTTAGTGCACCGTGATTGGCAAACATACGAGCTTTTACAGCAAGTTCATCATCATTCGTAACAATACAGCCGGCATCGCCATAGGCCCCCAAGTTTTTTCCGGGAAAAAAGCTAAAGGTTCCGGCATTACCGATTGTACCAACATTTTGCCCCTTCCACTTGGCAAAGTGAGCCTGGGCGCAGTCTTCAATAACTTTTAGGTTATGTTTCTTTGCAATCTCCATAATCTTCGACATGTTTGCTGGATGACCGTAAAGGTGAACCGGAATAATAGCTTTAGTTTTTTCTGTTATTTTTTCTTCGATTTTTGCTGGGTCTATCGTGTAATAGTCAGGGTCAATATCAACAAAAACCACCCGAGCACCGGTCTGGGTGATTGTCTCAGACGTGGAAATCCAACTCAAAGCAGTAGTGATCACTTCATCGTCCGGTCCAATCCCCAGAGCTTTGAGGGTGATATAAATGGCATCTGTACCATTGGCACAGGTGACGACATGTTTTACGCCATAGGCTTCAGCATATTCTTCTTCAAATTTCTGGACGTATTTACCTTTAATAAAGGCTGTTTCATTGATGACGTTTTGGATAGAAATATCAAGTTCTTTTTTAATTGAATGATACTGTGCTTTAAGATCTACGAATGGAATATTATTCATTTTTTTCCTTTTTAGTACAAATGATCCATAGGTTGGTACAAATTTCCTTTGGGATAGATTTACTTACAGTGAAAATAGCATCAAGTAGCTCTTGAGACCATCCTTGCATTTGTGATAAAGAAACCATTTTTAAATTGTACCCTCCGGAATCTTCAATATTTAAACCCGCTTTAATTACATCATTCGATAAACTCTTAAGATTATATACCCTCTTATGGCCTGCTTTGATATCAGATTTGTTTAGTTCGAATATATCTTTCAGAAGGCCCATTTCAACACCAATTAACCTATGAATTGAATTCGCATTTGGGACTGTTATAAAAATCTTACCCCTTTTTCCCAAAAATAATTTTATATAATTCAAAACATTGATAGGATTTGCAACATGTTCCATTACATGATTGGCCAAAATAATATCAAATTTATTTTCAGATTGAAAATTTTCGAATAACACTTCTATGAAATCAGTTTTTTTACTAGAAAATGAAAACTTATCGAGTATTAATGAAGAACCTTCAATAATTGTTTGTTTTGAAACAATATTATCAAGAAATCGAGCAACTAATCCGTTACCTAATCCCATGTGGAGTACATGCTTATTTTTACATAATTGACGGGCTAGTTCAATTGTTGCTTTAGTCATAAATCGTTCTTCTACAGAAGCTTTCAATCCCGTATAATTTCCAATATATTTATCTAGATCATTTACCACTTTGTACTAAATATTTTATCCCATCTATCTAAATGATCTTTAGCCCAATCGTACTCTTTTTTCATACCTTCTATTAATGATGTTTTAGGCTCCCACCCTAAAATATTTTTTGCTTTGTCAATATTTAGTAGCATAACTCCCAATTCATCAATATTTCTTTTTTTTCCCTCAACCAATGAGGAAAACTCGCCTTCTTTTAAATCTTCGAATGTTACTTCTATATCTTGTTCGGCCAGTCTACATGCTGTTTTTGCTAATTCTAGTATTGTGGTTGGTTTGCCAGTTCCGACATTAAATGTTTCGCTATTGGCGACACTATCATACAAACAAATATTATGCAAGTCCACAATATCACCAACGTATATAAAATCCCTGACTTGATTGCCTTTGCTAAATACAACCGGGCTTTCATTATTAAGTATTTTTTTTATGAATATAGGTAAAACACGTCTATACCATTCCTTCTCACCATATACGATGCCATACCGAAGGTTGGTAACTGGTAAATCTTTATATTTGGAATAAATATTTGCATATTTTTCAGCTGCAAGCTTGCTTACACCATAGGCCCAATTAGGATCTGTTGGATCATCTTCTTTTGTTAAAGAATCAGTTTGGCCATAAATACATGCAGATGATGCATTGATCACTTTTTTCACATTACTATTTTTAGCGGCTTTTAAAACATTAAGAGTACCAATTGTATTTACGGAAAGATCCCGTTCCGGTTCATCTACACCCACGAATATTTCGAGCTGGGCCGCATGATGAGATATTATATCAACATTATTAGTGGCCTCTGATAATGCATGATAATCCAAAATGTCACCTTCGATAATTTCAATGCGATCTGACTTGATATCATCCAAGTTATCAGATAGACCGGTAGAAAAATTATCATAAATAATTACTTCTTCACCTTTATCCACTAAGGACTTTACTATGTGCGAACCAATGAACCCTGCACCTCCTGTAATTAAAATTCTCATGTGAAGATCTCCATTAATTCATGCGATTTATAGAAATATTTTGTTGGTTTCGCCTTTAACAATTCCTCATTTCTTATTCCACACAATACAGCAATAGAAATAAACCCCAAATTGTTTCCAGCTAAAATATCTGTCTCCGTATCGCCTATAATTGTATGAACCTTACCATCGTTATCATTCAAATAATCTTTAATTAGATTGTATTTAATTTTCCATCGGGGCTTGATATCGTCACCAGAGTCTAAAATATCATCAAAATATTGGGTTAAGTTTAATTGCTTAAGTTGTGTTAATAGTTTTTCTCTCCTTTGCCTTAAAGTAACCATTACCAAATTATTTTTCTGTTTACACTGTTTCAGAACATCAATGACACCCGGCTGTAAACTATCTTTTTCTAAATATTTCAACGTTTCAATTCTATCAAACCATAATTTTTTATACAATTCCACTAACGATTGAGAATTTGATCTTGTAAGAATTTCTTCAATGGAAACCCTTGATCTTTTAAGTTTCCAAAAAACATCTTTTGTTAGGGTCGTTGCATTTTTCTCAAGTAGGATATCTTTATATACAGAATAATACTTTTCAGATACGTCTAAAATAGGTCCATCCAGATCCCAGAAAATCATTGATTATATTATTTCCTGGATAATTATTTCTTGCCAATACCTTGTCATAACTTTATTTGGAGTATGATTTAGCTCCTTATTACTAATAGGTATATCCAACATAATTTTAAGCGCTAATAAAGGTAGATTTGCACCCGCATTAACCGTGAGCATCAACCCTCCTGCAGCATATCTTGGAT
>JADHVR010000100.1 GCA_016783885.1 Bacteroidales bacterium | reverse complement strand
AGCGTACACTGGCTGCTAAAAGCTTAAAAGAGGCGCAAAGAGGAATTGCATTTGCTGCATTTTTGAAGTTATTGATCCCGTTGATTGTCGTCATACCAGGAATTGTTGCATACATGATGAATACCGGTGCCGATGGAACAATCTCAGTAAATACCGTTGACAGCGCTTTTGTAACAGATGCCGGAACTATTGATAACGACAGGGCATACCCGTGGCTTATCAGCCAATTTATACCGGTAGGTTTAAAAGGGCTTGTGATGGCTGCCCTGGCTGCCGCTATTGTTTCTTCACTCGCTTCCATGCTAAATTCAACGGCTACTATTTTTACGATGGATATTTACAAGCCTTTTTTCAATAAAAATGCCACAGACAGGCAAACCGTGGCTGTCGGCAGAATAACGGCAGCCGTGGCTCTTGTCATTGCCGTTTTTATGGCTCCTTTATTAGGAAGCCTGCCACAGGCTTTTCAGTTTATACAGGAATATACAGGTATTGTAAGTCCTGGTATTTTAGCAATATTCATACTTGGATTGTTCTGGAAGAAAACTACTAATAACGGGGCAATATGGGGAGCAATACTTTCAATTCCAGTCGCTATGTTTTTCAAAGCAGGCAGTAAAGGCTGGGTAGAAGGTACTATGCTTGAATCATTCTACCCTAATCTGCCATGGATGGATCAGATGGGACTCACCTGTATTGTTATTGCTGTCATAATCGTTATAATAAGCTTTATCGAAGGCAAAGGTGCTAATGATGAAAAAGGAATTCCTTTAAGCAGAAAATTGTTTGCTACCGGTCCTAAGTTCAATATCAGCGCTTTTGTCATCTTTATTATCCTCGCTGTTCTTTATACTATGTTTTGGTAAAGTTAATTATTTAAGTGCCTAAAATGACTAATCCCGTCACGTATGTACGGGACTAAAATTAAATCACCCCACCGACATCATATCATCAAACATGTTTCGCGGCGGACGAGAACCTACATTGACGCCTTCAATGAAATTTTCAACACAATCTTTTATATCATAGTGATACCCGCCTTCAAGAACTGCAAAGACATGTTTAAAAGCCCTACTCAACCTGAAGCACATCATTGAGTTTTAAATTGCCTTCAAACAGTATAAGGATACCGGAAATATAATCACTGAAAATTTGTTGTAGTCCAAAGCCTAATCCGACCAATAATGCAGCAGAACTCGCAATAAGCAAATTAAATCTTATTCCTATGGTTTCCAGGGCAACACCAATTGCAATTATCCAGATGAAATATTTTATTATTTGAAAAACGGCATACCTAGTTCCAATATCTACCTTCTGTTTTTCAATTTTACGGTCAAGTAACTTTTTAATAAGCTTTAAAACCAGCCACGTAGTAAAAAGAACCAGAATAAAAACTGCAAGTTGGTAAACCGTAAAAGTCAGTTTATCTGTTTCAAGAATCTTAAATTCTAATAAATCTTTGATGTTCATTTGAGTAAAATATTAAGATGGAATGTCAAAATTAGTTAATAAAATTGCTCAGAACAGATGTTCTTTTTGCTATTTTATAAGTTAATCTCTTAAAATTTATAGGTACTCTGTTATTCAGAAGAAATAATTCTAAAAAGTCACATTCTATCTATAATGGAATAAATTGTTTATAATGCTCATAGCGTTTAAGCAATTTATACTCAAAGCCCATGGGTTTCCCCTTGTAAAGAAAATAACTTGTACCACTGTAAACCGTAATTAAAATTCTTTATAAGAACCATACAAATTCTTATTATAAGAATTATATTCTGGGGTTATTTGTGAAGCCTTATAATAAAGATGTATTTATTGTGAAATTTCAACAATTTCAGCTTCTATATTATTCTTGTTTAATCCCTTGTTAAAGAAATGACTTAAGCGTTCGGGTATAATAATAAATAATTTTCCAAAACACTTTTTTGCGTGATCCGATAACGTCTGCCATTTAGCAGGTTGGCTTTCTTTTGATAATTCCACCTCGAATAAAAAAAGTGTTTTTTCGTATTTCGCTGTAATATCTGTAATAATAGTTAGTTTCTCTTTTTTGTTGATTATTTTCTCCGGAGATTCGTAACCACCTATCCAGGATTTTATAGAATAAAAACCAGCGTCCTTCAATTCATTCGCAATAACCTGAATGATCTTCTTTTTTGATTTTAATTGTTCATTATCCATAAGCTAATTTATTTGAGGTAAAACAAAATAATACATAGTGACAAGTGAAACCCTGATATTGAAAATTAGTACATCATAAGTGTTCACATGATATTCTGAAAAATATTTGTTATATTTCATCTATTTTATTTAATTTAAATTTGCCACCATCGTCATCTTTCATAACATGTCCTTGTTCCTTTAATTCGATTAAGTGTTTTAAAACAGTATATTTAGGGTGTTAAAGAGACCTAACTACATCTCCATAAAAGGCACCATCTGATTCTTCAATACAATTAAGAGTTTCCTTTTTTATCGGATGTAATAATATTTTTCTGGTTTTTTCAAACATACTTTTTAATTCCTCCAACTTTTTATATTAGATATTATAATTTACTAATTCTGGTAACAATATCTTCTGTAGTTTCTTTATCTTCCGGCAATAAATAATCCGGCGGCTCTATATTATATTGAGCTACGAGATAACGCTTACAAGCATTCCACCCTTTATAACCTCTTTCACAAAATACGTTTCGATATAGGAACGCAGGTTTGTCTTTTTCTTTTAGTTTTCCGTTATAAACCGGACAAACGCCGACATATTTACATTTTCCATTATTCATAATCAAACAATCTTTTTATCTATATAATCAGAATTTAAAATTCGAAGCACACCCATATAATCAGGTCGAAATTCAACGAGATCACCAATTTTTAACTTTCCTGAATTCCTGCCAATGTCTAAAACCATCATATCAGAACTGGCACCTGAGAAGTGGAATCTTTTTGTAAGCGGTTTAATATTTTTTGTATCAATATCCAGTAACCCAATATCCAGTAACCCAATATCCAGTATTGCCCTGAAAGAGGTTTTCCCATAATCCTTTTCATTAAATTCCGGTGATTCGCCAGCGACATTTGTACCGACTTCTCCAATGGGCATCTTTGGCTTTTCTCTCAACTCGATTACTTCAGCGTAAAGCTTGAAAACATCTGTTTTCATACCCTTTATTGGTTTACCTGTAATTAAATTATTTCCGAAAAACAGCGTTTCTCCAATTCGAAAATGGTTTACACCTTTCGGAATAAGTTTTTTATAAATCAATGGTATTGTAACAGAAGAGCCTCCTGAAACCCAGGGGATTTTTTTATTAAATGTTGCTTCAATCAACTGCTCATATAAACTTAACTGGACCATTTTGTCATGGGTTGGCATTATCCCGTTCAGGCAATTCAGGTTTGTCCCAATTCCAACAACATTGATATTTGGAAGTTTAAAAACACTAGAATAAAAATCCAATACATCCTCACCCATTACACCTTCCCGCAAATCACCCATCTCAATCATGATAATTATCTTGTGGGTTTTGTTTTGTCGTTTTGCCTCTTCTGAAATTAACTTGATTGTATCATACTCCGTATTTAAGCTGACATCTGCATATTTTACCAGGCTTCGAATACTCCTTTTAGGGGGAGGCTTTATGTAAACCGTCTGCACATCAGGATTCACTTTCTTAATAACTTCAAGATTACTTACCCTTGAATCATGTATCTCCTTAATACCCAGTTCCAGGAGAAGTTTAATATACTCCTTATTACCACACAAAATTTTACTAACCATTCCCCATTTGATATTGTTTTTTTCAAACAAATCATCCAAGTAATGAAAATTGTGAAGGAGTTTTTCTTTGTTCAATTCAATAAAAGCCATAACTGTTTTGTTTTGATTCGGTTAATGTCAAGTGGTAAACGGGTTAATAATTCGTAATTAACCTGTTTAGTTAATTCGCTGAATGATGCAACCGATAATTGATGTTTTCCTTGTTTGCCTATTATCACAACTTCATCTCCAATTTTTATATCATATAATTTGGCAACATCCGCAACAATCATATTCATGTTCACCATCCCGAGTATTGATATTCTTTGATTATTGATGAGCACTTTTCCCTGGTTACTGAGGTTTCTGCTAAAGCCATTGTTATAACCTACCGGGACAATGGCAATTTTCAAATTACGGTGAGCAAGGTAATTGTTGCCATAACCAATAAATTCTCCTTGCTTAATATTTTTTATAGCCATTACCTGGCTTTTCCACCTTAATACCCTTATTATAGGATCGGTTTTGTTTTTTTTATTGTGTATGTAATGAATAAATGTTTCCATTGAAGGCCAAAAACCATATTGCATTATTCCTATCCTAACCATGTCCATACGGGTTTCGGGATAGGTTACGGCTGCCGCTGAACATGCAGTGTGTCGTATTTCGGGATTGATGTTCTGGTTTATTAACCAAGTATAAGTTTTCTTGTAAACTTTAATTTGCTTTTTAACGCGAACATGGTTTGCAATACTTTCGGCCCCGGCATAATGTGTACATAATTCTTTGATATGAAAATTATCAGGGTTTTTTTTAAGAAATTTCACAAATATTTGAAGTTGTTCAAAGTCAAAACCTGTCCGGTTCATACCGGTTTCAATATCAATATGGATAATTGCTTTCTTGTTATGTTTCTTCGATAACTCCAAAGCCTTTTTTGCCCGTATTAAATCATAAACATAAAATTCAATGTTATTTTTTATTACACAATCATCATCTTCATCGGCAATAAACCCCATTATCATAATATCAGTTGAATCGCTGACAACACTTTTGACCCTCCTGGCTTCATCCGAACTAAAAACCGAAAAGTGGTCAACGCCGCATGATTCAATAATTGGCACTATTTCCTCAATACCATGTCCATAAGCATTTCCTTTTACTACCGAAGATAATTTAACCTTCTTTCCAATTTTTGATTTTATGAATTTAATATTATTTTCCAGCGCTGACTGGCTTAATTCTATAATAGATGTTGAGTTCAATTGCTTCATTTTAGAATATTCTTATATATTGATGAAAACATATTTATCCCGGTTTCAATAATTTCATCCGGGAAATCATAATCCGGGTTATGCAGTTTTGGTGTATCAACACCGGCTCCCAAGCCAAACATAGCACCTTTGTATCTATTGGTAAAATGCGAAAAGTCCTCTGACCAGCGAAATGCAGCAGGCATAATTTGTAGTTTGTATTTATTTTCTTTTGCAGATGTTTTAATATATCGAACAGCTTCCCTGTTATTTTCAACTGCGGAAAAATCTTCGGTGTATGAAATTTCAAACTTCAGTTTTTCTTCACTTGTAATTCTTGCAACGAGGCTTTCAGCTTCTTTGGTCAAAACTTTCATATCCCTGTTTTTATTTGCCCTGATTGTTGCCCTAATTTCGGCATAACCGGGGGAAGTACCGAAAGCAATTTCCCCAAGGGAAACATGAATAATGGTAAGCAATACAAAATCGCGAAACAGCATATTTATTTTAGGAAGATTGATCAAGCGCTCCATAATCCGGGCAGTTGCTTTAGCTGGGTTTAATCCTTTTTCCGGCTCACCGGCATGAGAAGTTTTACCAAATAATTTAATAACCATTCCTTTTGAAGCAGCGGCAAATGAATTATTTCTAACTAAAATATTATGTTTATTATATTCCGGTAAATTATGCAGTGCAAAAACATAGTCGGGTTTAATCTTCTCAAATTTTTTATCCTTTAATACCAGCCTGGCTCCCTGACCTGTTTCTTCAGCAGGCTGAAATAGTAAAATAATATTTCCTTTTGCATTAGGGGTAATACTAATTTCAGCAGCAAGTCCGGCTAAAATCGTCATATGCCCGTCGTGGCCACACGTGTGTGAAACTTTATTATTTACAGATTTATAATTAAAATCATTTGTTTCTTCAATTGGCAAAGCATCCAAATCACTTCTGAATAATATGGATGGACCCTTCTGTTTGCCTTTGAAAATAAAAGCCACTCCATGTCCTCCAAGACCTGTGATGGTTTCATCGGGTTTGAATTGCGAGATAAATTTTATAATCCGTTCTGAGGTTTGTTTTTCATTACCTGATAATTCAGGATGTTGGTGCAATTCTCGCCGTAGATCGAATAATTTTTTGTTAATTATTTTTTTTTGTTTCATTTTGTTTTCGCGTATTTTCAATAATTTTCTATTGTCCCAAAAATTCTCTCAATAGTTTTTTTTTGGGAGGCTTGCTCAAATTTCGTATTGCTTTGTCCCTGAGTTGCCTTGCACGTTCACGAGTAATATTTAAAATATCTCCTATTTCTAAAAGGGTTTTTGATTTTCCGTTTAACCCATAATAATATGTAATAATTATTTGTTCTTTTTGGGGCAAAGTATTTACAACTCTCGTAATCTCATCTTTTAATGATTCGTTCATCAAAGGTTTTTCAGGGTTAGATGCTTGCTCGTCTTCCATAAAATTAATTAAAGACTTAGTTTCATCTTCTTTAGAAGGAGCGTCTATCGAAATAACCCATTTTGCACTTTTTATAATTTTTTCAAGTTTTTTTTCAGAAACATTAAGTGCTTTTGATAATTCTTCAGGTGTGGGGACACGGTCATTTTTCTGTTCGAATTTAGTCTGTACTTTATTGATTTGTCTTAAATCTCCTATTTTATTAATGGGCAGGCGTACTATTCTGGATTGTTGTGCAATGGCTATTAAAATAGATTGCCTTATCCACCATACAGCGTAGGAGATAAATTTGAATCCTCGTGTTTCAGCAAATAATTTGGCTGCTTTTATTAACCCAAGATTTCCTTCATTCACAATATCTTGTAATCCTAATCCGCGATTTTGATACTGTTTGGCTACTGAAACGACAAAACGTAAATTGGCATTTACAAGTTTCTCGAAAGCCTGTTCATCACCTTTTTTTATTTTTTGCGCCAGGATAATTTCTTCATCTGCTGTAATCAATTCAATTTTACCAATATCCTGTAAATATTTTTCAAATGAAGCAGTATCGCGATTTGTGATAGATTTGTTAATTACTAATTGTCTCATGCTTTTTTATTTTACTGAATTAAATCCTTTTCTTTATACCTTTTTACCTTGGCTTCTTTTTATAATACCTCATTTCAAGATAAGGATTTACAAACCCAACCTTATTATATAAATGGATTACAGGATTATCAGGTTCCACATGCAAGGCAATATTTCCTTTCGAAATTTTTATTGCATTTTCCATTAGCGTTTTCCCAATTTCTTTTCCCCTGTATTCTTTATGTACGGCTATATACACCAGAACATTCTCAGGGATGTAACCTTTCATGCGGGTTTGGTTCATAACTACAGAGCCAATTATTCCCCCATTTTCCCGAACGCACAAAACAAACCCTCCGAAAGCTGGGTTTGGGCTTAATGCATATTCTATTGCTCTTTCAATATCTTCCCATTTATCACCAAATTCATCAAGGTGCTTAAATAAAAAATCAATTATTTCTTTTCTTTCTAATGTTGATATTATGTCAATTGAATTATATATTTCTATTTTCATATGATTTTTGTTTTACGATTTTTTGATTAATAATTTATGAAAAATAAAATAAGCTATTGCAGATATTGATATTCCAAAAACATTTTCGTCTAATTGCAGTGGCAATGTAAAATCTGCAATAATTAAAGTTATTGTTGAACCTCCTCCTAATATCATAGAGATTAATGCAGCAAACGGGTTGTGTTTTTTCAAAAATAGCGCTCCCAGTACCGGAATAAATAACCCGGAAACCATAAAGGCATAGGAGTAAAGCATTAGCTCCAATACATTATTCATGGAGAGAGCTAATAAAAGTGCAAAAACTCCAAGAATAAAAGTAATGATTTGTGATAATAATATTTGTTTGTTCGACCTGGCAAAAAACGGGAATACTTTGTTCAGAATATCTATCATTATATTTCCTGAAGCAGCCATTAAACAACTATCGGCAGTTGACATAATTGCAGAGAAGTACGCTGACATCATTATTCCAAGCAAACCAACCGGTAAAACATTTACGAGTAACAGAGGTAATCCCAGTTCTGAATCCATATTTGCAGAACTGGTATATCCTATATGCTGAAACATTCCGGTATCAACTGCCACTCTTGAAATCAACCCTAATGTTACACCCATAAAAGCCATTACAGGCCATTCAAACAAACCGGCAATAAACCAGGCTTTTTGTGCATGTTTTTTGCTTCTCGTTGCATATATCCTTTGGTATAATGTCATCCCAACAAACCATATAGGCACGATGGTAACAAACCAATTTACTAACTGTTGCCAGGTAATATTAGTCAATGAAAAAAATTCTTGTGGCAATGTTGCGGAAATTACCTTCCAACCACCAACAAGATTATAAGAAACCGGTATTCCGACGAAAATCAGTCCAATTAACAGAATTGACCACTGGACTGAATCGGTAAACACAACGGCTTTTAATCCACCTAATGCTGTGTATCCAATTATAATTACACCCATTATAATTACAGCAGTTCTCTGGTCAATAACTGTAAAGGCAGCATCAGCCAGTTTTGCCCCTGCCAGCATTTGCGAACTTGTAAAACCAATATATCCGATTGCCGATATTATTCCGGCAATCAGAGCTACTTTGTAGTCATAAAAATGTTCAAACAGTTGCGGAAAAGTCAGGAATTTTTTTATATGCGCAAGTTCCCAAACTTTGGGAATAAGAAAAACACCTGAAATCCATGCACCAATAAGCCCGGTAAAAAGTAACCACGACCCCGAAATCCCCATAATAAAACCAAGTCCGCCAAGTCCAATAGAAAAACCACCACCAACATCGGTAGCTACAACCGATAATCCAATGTGCCAACTTCCAACCCCCCTGCCCCCAACATAATAATCCTCTTCATCCTTGTTCTTGTTGAAAAAATAGAAGCCTATCCCCAGCATAGCTGAGAAATAAACAATAAAAATAACTATATCAATGAGATGCATTAAATACCTTTCTATGTTTCCTCGAAATGGTATTAATTAATTTAAAAGATAAATAAAATATATTGAAGAATCCATTATGGATCAATAAAAAGGTATGGGAACAGTCTTTTGACTAAATTAATTTCTTTGGTAAGTTTTAATTGAGTAATATCTTGCATAAAAATAATACAGCTTTTTTTAAATTTCTGCAAAATTAGTAATTTTTGGTCAAAGATTCAAGGAAAGTTTGGTTTTATTATCCTATTGACATTTCATAATCAAATCTGTTTTTTATAGGACGAGATCCAACATTAATCCCTTCAACGAAGTTCGTAACACATGAATAAATATCATTATGGTAGCCTCCCTCCAAAACTGCAAAGATATTTTTAAAAGCCCGGCCAAGTTTGAACCCACATTCATAATAGCCTTTCAGGGAATAATCAAAATTCATCATTCTATCCATATAATAGCCATCAAATCCTGCTGAAATTCCTACAATATCAGGATTGAATTTTCTGGCAATTTCTATGGACTTTTCAATTGCTGATAAAAATTCCTTATCACCACTGCCCAACATCAATGGGAGATTTCGGGTATAAGCTTTCCCTATACCAATACCAATTTCATTTGCCTGACCAGTATGAGGAAATGAAAAAGACTGATGAATCGAACAATAAAAAAGTTTGTTATTACTATAAAATATTTCTTGCGTACCATTACCGTGGTGAGCATCTATATCGAGGATAAAAACTTTTTTACCCTCATTGATTAGTTTTTGAGCTGCAATTGCTATATTATTAAAAATACAGAATCCCATCGTCTTCTCTTTTCCTGCGTGGTGCCCGGGCGGACGCACAACAGCAAAATCACCCTGCCCGGCTGCTTTTACGGTTAATCCTACAGCAGAAATTGCGGCTGCATAACTTTCGGGAGACAAAAAGACTTCGGCTGCATAATCGTTATGCATACATGCCTCACGGATCATGTTTTTGTAATTTTCACTATGCACAAGTGTGATGTATTCTTCACCGTTGAAATCAGTATCTTCAAAATGTTCGGGGAATTCTATAATCCGGTAAGCTCCTTCTGCATTGCTATCAGCATTATGAAGTAAAAATTTTTTATTAAAAAGTACTTTCATCCGGAATAATGATATTTATAACTTTGCAGTAAAAGTACAAAAACACTTTTATTTAATATTTCTTTTGCACGAATTTACGACTAATGGTTTTCTCTTTTGTTTTAATATAAAGCATGTAAATTCCATTTGGTAAATGATTCACTGATATGGTTTCATGAATTGATCCGTCATGGTTTGCCGTTATTTTTATATGATCTAATTCTTGCCCGTAAATATTATAAAGACAGATACTGATTTTTTCCTTTGGCTTTACTTTTAATTCAACATGCAGGATATCATTTACGGGATTAGGATATATTAGTAATGACATAGCTTCCGCATCAATCTTCCCGACAGAAGATAGTTCCTGTTCATAGATATCTATAATAGTATCATAAGAAATACCATAATTATAAATTCTTACATTATCGAGATTTCCGGAAAAATTAAAACCGGATTGCCCGGGTAATGATTGTCCGAAAATAAGATCATAGGTTGTGGTATTTATCTTGCCTTCGTAAGTTGCCATAGCATCTAATTCACCATTTAAATAAGTCTCACAAAAATTTCCATCATAAAGAACCACAACATGATACCATGTATCTTTTGTTAATTCAGTTTCAGAATCAATATCAATGATTCCATTATTTCCATTAATAGTAAACCTCAGTAATTTGTTCCCTATTGATACTTTCCAACGGGTTTGCCAGTTTCCATGTGATATCGGGTACGATTCATGATCATAGAACTGTGATACATTAATCCAGAAACTCACAGACATACCATCTTTGAAGTTCAGGTCATCTGTGTTTTGAACTAAAACATTGCTATTTGATTTATTGAACAGAATAGCACTTTCAGGATTACCATTAAGATCATCAGTATAAATACATTCCGTAACCATTCCATTATGCCCGTTGCCGGTTTGATCCCATGCGTTGCCATTAAATTCGTATTTAGCAATTATTTCGCCATTCTGTCCCTGTTCAGGGTCTTTTATAAGCACATTAAGGCTGTCAATAGTAAAAGCTCCAGTAGTATCTGTTACTTCACAATAAAGCTTAAATATCCCCTGTTCATCAGGTGCATTATAAGTAACTGCACTTCCTGAACCATTAAAAGAACCTGCCTGTGCCTGCCAGGAATAGAAAAGTTCATCACCATTCTGGTCAGAGGCAATACAGTAAACGTAACTGGTATCGCTGATATAAATCAACCTTGGTTGTGCAATGATATTCTCAATTACCGGCGGATAATTGATTTTTTCCACCACTTTGATTGTAATGGTTTTCTCATCAGTCAATTCATCTTCATCTTTCACAACACACATAATATCAACAAATCCGGGTTCTCCCTGTACATGCCATTCAAATGTTTCAGAGCCATCCTGTAATTCGCCATTTATATACCATTGATAATCTAATAAAGAGGTTTCTTTATCCTCTGCAGTACAATAAACAGTCGTGATCGTATTTATCAATGCAACTGAGTCAGAGATGGCAAGAGATTTTATTCTTGGTGGATAATTGGTAACATTCACTTCTGCATTATAATCGATTATTACTCCCTGCACCACAGCTTTGTTTAACTGATATTCTATCACATTTCCGGCTGGAAGATAAACAGCTATCACAGCATTATAAGCGGGAATTATAATGGATGCATTGCCTGCGATATTGGTTAAAATTACCTGGTTTGAAACTGCATCATAAATATCAAAATTTCCCTGTGGCAGCTCTGCTATTATAGTTTTATCTTCCTGATGCGGGTTATAAAAAAGGTAAGTCGGAAAGGCTTCAGCGCGGTAAAAATCTGTAACAAGCATGTCAAGTTGTAAAACCCCATCCACATTTGTTTGCTCTAAAACAGCACCGAGAATACCAATGTGAGATGAACCGTACAGTCCGAGATTTGTCTCAGCCCATCCTCCGTTCATAGCATCACCTGTGCCGTAAGGCCCTGAAGGATTCTCAAGAATAGCCTCATAAGCTATGACCGACTCAGGATCATAAACGGAGGTCCAGGCTTCGTTATCCTCCATATCGTCAGGAAGAAATGCGGAATAATACAACCGGGAAGCATTGGCAACATTCAGCACCCATTTCCCGATTGCCTTTGCAAAACGATCATCATACCTTGCCATTGGAACAAGCGCACCAACATGTTCAAAGCCATTCATATTAAAAGCATAATCAG
>JADHVR010000099.1 GCA_016783885.1 Bacteroidales bacterium | reverse complement strand
TCCATCTCACCATTATCATCCCCGCCAGATTGCGGATCTCTATCTGGTTTGTAATTATTGAAGCGGTAACCTACGGTTAAAGTTACAATTGGAGCCTCTCGTTGATATTCACTATAGTTGTAGAAATCCGGTCCGCTGGATGTAAAATCATGTTTTGCAGAGGAAAATATATCACGAACTTGTAAAACTGCTGAAAGCTTTCTGTCCATAAAATCCTGGCGAACCGCTGCATTAACCATATAATAGCCTTCTGTTTTACCCTGGGCTGTTACACTTGGGCCATTATACATGCTGTTGATTTGAATTTTGGTATTCTTCTTAATATTAAAAGTATTATTAAATCGTGAACTCCAGTTATTGCTATTATTGGAAAAATCTTCACCGTATAAAATACCTTCTACTTTATACTTGTAAAAATTGCCCATTAAATCTACTTCCCACCACTTGTATAATTGGTAACTAAACATAAATTCCAGACCTAAGCTATAGTCTTTTCCCACATTTTCGGGAGTGCTCATCATCACATTTTCTTCATATACACTTCTTACTCTTTCTACTTTATTATTAGTGATTCTATAATATCCCTCCAAAGAGACCATATTGCTTTTTGCAATATTTTTAATATAGCCCAACTCAAAGGAGTCGATATATTCGGGTAGAAGGTCAGGATTCCCCTGCCTGACATTAAAAGCATCCGCCCAGGTAATAAAGGGTTCCAGATACCAACCACGCGATCTATGTATTCTGCGGGTATAGCTGGTCATCAGCTGATGATCCTTTGGCAATTGATAAGAAAGGTGTATGGTAGGAAAGAAATCCCACCTGTCAATACCAAAAGTCTGAGAGTCATTGCCGGATTCAATATTACGGAAAGTATATTCTCCTCTTAAGCCTCCCTGATAGCCAAAGTTTCCGAGTTCTCCGGCATAAAGAGTATATAATGCATGGATATTTCTTTTATAGTATGTTATGTTGCTATATTCCGGTTGAACTTCGTATATCCTTCTGTTTGTATTCAGGATATAAAGCCCGGTATGGTCTTCACTTTCAGAAAAACGAGTTTGAAATCCTGCTTCAAATTTATCTTTTTCTCTAATTGGTAAGGTATAATCTGCTTTTGCTCTTATCCGACTCGATGGACCTTCTTCTACATTCTTCTTTCCATCTACTACTATACCCGACTCATTTGTTAATTCATTAATGGAGTTATCTTCAAAATCACGGTTATCATATGAAAACTCAAGTTTTACTTCATGTCCATTTTTCTTAAATTTATGCTGATAGTTACCTGTTATTGAGTAAAATGATCCTCCTCTCTTGCTTTCATCATTGTTTTGATAGAGGTTATGAATATCACCCGGAACCATCCATTCATCATATTCTGACTTAGAATTTCCAATCATACTACGCTTACCATACCTAAATCCCAAGCCTAAAATATCATTCTGACCAATGCTATAATCAAGACCGGTTCGTAAACCCCACCTGTTTCGTTCACGAGTGTTGGTTCCATTCATAATTGTTTTATAAATAGTGTCTTCGGCATAAGTATGTCGTTCGTTATATCTTTCTCCAGGATAGTTTCTAAAGTTATAATCAGCACCAAAATATATATTCATTTTCCGCTTTTTATAGTTAATGAGCATGTCACCACCATATTTTTTATTTAATCCGGTATTTAGATTAATAATACCGCTAAATCCTTGAAGCTTATTCTTTTTTGTGATGATATTGATGATTCCGGCAGTTCCGTCAGGGTCATATTTAGCCGATGGGTTGGTAATAATTTCAATATTATCAATGGTGCTGGCAGGTATCTGTTGCAAAGCATCATTGGCATCCAGAACTGATGGCCGTCCGTCTATTAATACCGTGAAGCTACTGCTTCCTCGCAAAGAAACATTCCCTTCAATATCAGTTTTAACAGATGGTACATTTTCTAATACATCCACTGCTGTTCCTGAAATTGAAGTAATTTGCTTGCTTACATTAATAACCTTTTTGTCAATTTTATAGTCAATGCGTGGGGCACTTCCATCAATAACTACCTCATCTAAAATTTGCATAGATGCTTGTAGTTTAATTTTGTGGAGATTGATGATGTGTTTATCCTTAGTGATCATAATATCGGGAATTATTTTATCCTTATATCCCATAAAAGATATTTTGATAAAATAGCGCCCGGGAGTTATTTTTTCCATGAAAAAACGTCCGTTTTTTTGAGTGATGGCTCCGTTAACCAACTCCTTATTATTTTTGCGAAACAATGCTACCGTGGTATATTCCACTGGTTTACCGCTAATTGAATCAAGTACAACTCCACTGATTTGCCCTATGGCAGGTATTTGTCCCTGACCACTCTGTCCATTTTTGCCAGGTCGAAGTTGTCCGTTTTGACTCATTAAATTTACAACTATTGTTAAAAAGAAAACGAGCGAGAAAGATTTAAAAGTTGATGACATGTTGTGCATCTTTTTTCAATAAAAATAGTTTCAAATATATGAATTTCATTTGATAGACAAAGAAAATAAAAGTTTATAACAAAGAAAATAAAAGTTTCATTTTATTGATTTTTTTTAAAAACTATTAATTAGTGTCCGTCCATAATGTCATCAAAAAGAAAGAGAATTTTATAAATAATAAGTTCGGTTTTTTCTCAAATTTCAGGGCATAATTCCTCAATTTTTATAAATAAATGATTATCAAAAAAATATGATTATTTTTGCTAAAAATAAATAAATCGGTATAAGCTATAGTATTAAAAAGAAACAACTAACATTAAAAAAAATAAGAAAAAATATTTAATTTAACAATTGTTTAACCTTAAATACATGCTGGCATGAATTACGAATTACCAAAATTACCATTCAAATTAAATGCTTTGGAACCATACATTAGTAAAAAAACTCTTGAGTTTCATTATGGTAAACACCACCAGGCTTATGTAAACAATTTAAATAAACTAACTCAGGAGACAAGGTTTGAAAATAAAACTTTAGAAGATATCATAAAAGAAGCGGAAGGTGGAATTTATAATAATGGAGCACAAGTTTGGAATCATACGTTTTATTTTGAATGTTTTTCTTCTGAAGGAGGAGGAGAGCCTACCGGTGAACTAATGGAAGCAATAAATAAAAGCTTTGGCTCATTTTCTGAATTTAAAGAAAAGTTTACAAATGCTGCTGCAACCTTATTTGGTTCAGGTTGGGCATGGTTAGTTAAGGATAATAAAGGTAAACTGAAAATTATTCAGGAAAGTAACGCAGGTAATCCAATAAGAAACGGATTAAAGCCCATATTGACATGTGATGTTTGGGAGCACGCATATTATTTGGATTATCAAAATAAAAGACCGGATTATATTGAGGCTTTTTGGAACCTTATTAATTGGGATATTATAGGTAAACGATATATTGAATAATAAATATTAATTAACTTTAATTTACAGTCATGATTTTAAACATACTAGACATTCTAAGAATTTTAATTGTTTCTGTGGCGTTCTTTTTTGGATACCAGATTGGTTTTGCTGATGGATATAATCCTGTTGCCCAGTTACATTTTATGATACCTGTAATAATAGTAGCAATTGCAGGGATATCCGGTTTAGAAGGCTTGTTTTTTGCAAAAAAGTCAGCAGAAATTAAAGGCTTTGAGGTTGGAAGTAATTATCAGCGGCAATCTGCCATTGCATTGTTATCTTATGCAGTAGTAGCGATGATTGTTTATTTCAGTAACTGGGGCATCAAAGCAGAGTTAACTATCTTTTTTGCCTTTATCTTCTTTTGCTTTTTTTCCGGGCTTAATCATGGTATTGATGCCATAAAACGAAAAAATTACAAATGGCAGAATATCAACCGACCGTTCATTACTTTGCTTCTGATTGCCGGAATGATATATCCTGTTATAATGGCATTGAAAAGTCTTTGATAAAAAGTATTTTGTTAATTAATTTTGTTGTGTCGGATAAGTATAAAATATATGATCAGGAAGAAACCCATCACGTATCTTTGACAATTGAAAAATAACAAATAATAAAGGAGGAAAAATCATGAAACAAGAAGTTCAAAAAAGTGCTCCTGCAAGTGCAGTTTATGGCTTGGGGTTTATTGGAGCAGCAGTTTATTTTATTTCTCATGCCACTGGCTTCTGGATAGGCGTATTGGGTTTCCTAAAAGCCATTGTTTGGCCGGCTTTTCTTGTCTATGAGGCGTTTAAACATTTAGGGATGTGATATAAAAAAAATGGAAAACAAACTTTAGTAATTTTGATTACATTGCTAATCGGTAGTGTTGTTATGTCCGACACTAATACGTGGACTGGCATTGTAAATGAAATACTAAAAGACAAGGATTAAGCAGAAAACAAAATTGACAAGCCGGTTTATGAGCTTTATGGCTTAACCAAATAGGAAATTGAGATAGTTGAAAATTTAAAATGAACTAAAATTTGAAATGCCTAAAATATAATTATATTTGCCAAAAATAAATATATCGAATAAAACATTCGTTTATACCTTTTGAGGAACATCGTAAAGCGAATGTTTATTTCGTATATTAAAAAGTTGTGCGAAATAGATAAAGGATAGTTTTTATGAGTAGCAATAATCTAAGAGAATTAAAAATAGGAGATTTGACAGCAAAAATTCCTATAATTCAAGGAGGAATGGGAGTTGGAATTTCTCTATCAGGACTGGCATCCGCAGTAGCTAACGAGGGCGGTATTGGAGTTATTTCTGCTGCTGTGATTGGTGTGCTTGAGCCTGATCTCTTCACAAATTATTTGGAAGCAAATATTAGAGCGTTAAAAAAGGAGATCAGAAAAGCAAGAGAATTAACTAAAGGAATTCTTGGTGTCAATATCATGGTGGCAGTATCAAATTTTGCTGATATGGTAAGAACTGCTATTGAGGAAGAAATAGACATAATTTTTGCAGGAGCCGGACTTCCCCTTAATCTTCCTCAATTTTTAAAAGGAACCAAAAAGACAAAGTTGGTTCCCATTGTTTCCTCTGGAAAGGCAGCCAGTGTTATTTCTAAAAGATGGTTAAATAAATATAACTACATCCCTGATGCTATAGTAGTAGAGGGGCCAATGGCAGGGGGGCATCTCGGGTTCAAACCGGAACAAATTAGCGATTCTGGGTATTCGTTAGAAAAACTGATTCCGGAAGTGATTAAGGAGATAAGCATATTTGAAGAAACACATAAGAAGTCGATTCCGATAATCGCTGCCGGAGGTATATATACAGGAGAAGATATTTATAAATTCTCACAGTTAGGCGTTTCTGGAGTGCAGATGGCAACACGCTTTGTTACCACTTATGAATGCGATGCATCGATAAAATTTAAACAAGCTTATATTAATTCCGGCAAAGAAGATATTGTGATCATCAAAAGTCCGGTTGGTATGCCGGGAAGAGCGATTAGAAACAATTTTATTGATGATATCAATAAAGGGAAAAAGAAACCGTTTAAATGTCCCTATCACTGTATTAGAACCTGTGATTATAAAAATAGTCCCTATTGCATTATTATTGCTTTAATAAATGCCCAAAAGGGTAATTTAAAACATGGATTTGCATTTGCCGGAGAGAATGTTTATAGAACAAAAGAAATTATTTCTGTTAAAGAATTGATAGCATCTTTGTTAGAAGAATATGAGAATGCAGCTAAGCGATCTGCTTCATTCAACAGCGAATAAAACATTCGTTTATTACTTTTGAGGAATATGGTAAAGCGAATGTTTATTTCGCCTATAAACAAGTTACCTGCAAGGCAAATTCATGACTCAAATCATTTAAATATTAATAAAGGAAAAATATCTTACACAAAATTTATTAATGAAAATACTCCTTATTTCCCCAACCATTGATGCCGAAAAAAGAACTAATAAAGGACTTATGATGCCTCAACTTGCCCTTTATATTTTGGAAGGATTAACTCCACCTGAGCATGAAGTTAAGGTTATTGAGGAAGAGATAGAGCACATTGATCTTGAGCAGGAGTGCAATCTGGTCGGGATAAGCTGCATGACGGCAAATGCTCCGAGAGCTTACGAACTTTGTAAAGAATTTAAAAAAAGGGGCAAAACTGTAATACTTGGAGGAGTACATCCGACCCTACTCCCTGACGAAGCCATGCAACATGCCGATTGTATAGTCGTTGGTGAAGCAGAAGGAGTTTGGGAAACACTACTCAAAGATTTCCGGAATAATAATTTGAAAAGAAAATATCATGATCCGTTACCTGATTTAGAAAAATACGTTCCAAAAAATTTCAGCAAAATTATCAAAAAAGGATTTTATAATCTCGTTCCGATAATGACAACACGGGGATGCCCTTACAATTGTGATTTTTGCTGTGTTACAAATCTTTATGGAAAAAAAATCAGATATGTACCTATAGAAAATGTAGTACGGGACATTCAGGAATCCGGTGCAAAGAACTTTATGTTTCTCGATGATAATATTATTGGCTATCCAAAGTATGCGAAAGACTTATTCAAGGCAATTAAACCTTTAAAAATTAAATGGGTGGGTCAGGCTTCTGTGTCTTTGCTGGTCAGAGATAATGAACTTATGCAACTTGCAGCAGAAAGTGGATGCAAAGCACTGTTCTTCGGAATTGAAAGTGTGTCGGAGGAACAGCTAAAATCAATGCATAAGGCAATTAAGGAAATTGAACATTTGGAAAGTGCCTTGAAAAAGATTAAAAAAATGGGTATTCTTATCCATGCATCAATGGTCTTTGGTTTTGATACCGACACAAAAGAAATATTTGATGAAACAGTTCGATTCTTAATAAAAAATAAAGTAAGTACTGTTTCCTTCAATATATTAACTCCTTATCCCGGAACAAAAATTTATGAAGATCTAAAGAATGAGAACCGTTTGACAACTACAGACTGGAGGTATTACGATCATAATACGGTTGTGTTCAAACCCAGGAACATGACACCTTACGAACTCCAAATCGGCAAAATCAATGCAAGGAAAAAGTTTTATCGCATATCGTCAGTTCTGAAACGGTTATCAGGTAATCTGTATAGCCCCGTAATATACTTTGCCACTAATTACGGACACATGAAACAAGTAAAAGTTGAAGCAAAAAGACTAATTAGACTAAAGTCAGAATTATTTGAAAATAAATAATTCGAATAAAACATTCGGTTATACCTTTTTAGGATATAATCTTAACCCATTATAAAGGAGGACTTGGATGTTTGCCATCGAAACTAAAGGACTAACCAAATACTATGGTAAATCCAGGGGGATAATCGATATAAGCTTTCAGATAAAAGAAGGTGAAATCTTTGGATTTATTGGTCCTAATGGCTCTGGGAAATCCACAACTATTCGTCTTCTTTTAAGTCTGTTATTCCCAAGCAGCGGTGCAGGTAAAATTTTTAATTATGATATTGTTAAGGATGGCCCTAAAATTAAACAGATGGTTGGCTTTGTTCCATCAGAAGTGAATTATTATGAGAAAATGACCGTAAAAGAACTTTTGGAATATTCAGCCCGCTTTTATAAGGTTACCCTAAATCATCATTATAATCGATTGGTTGATGCACTGGATCTTGACCTCACCCGCAAAATTGATGATCTGTCAATGGGTAATAAAAAGAAGGTTGCGGTAATCCAAAGCCTGATCCACAAACCCAGGCTCCTCATCCTTGATGAACCTACCAGTGGGCTGGACCCACTAATACAGAACCGTTTCTTTGAAATACTAAAGGAAGAGAATGAAAAAGGTGTTACTATCTTTTTTTCTTCGCATGTACTAAGTGAAGTTGAGAAATTGTGTCACCGGGTGGCTATCATTAAAGAAGGAAGGATTGTTAATGAAGATAACATTAGTTCTTTAAAAGAAAAACTTTTATACCGGGTTACTTATCAACTCCGGAATGAAACAAAAGACGTTCCTTTACAAACACAGGGGATTATTTCAACAGAAAAAAGTAAAAATGTTACCACCTTCCTCTATCAAGGCAAAATGACTGCTTTGTTAAAGGACCTGTCCCAATTACCAATAGAAAAAATCACTATTACAGAACCGGATTTAGAGGAAGTCTTTATGCATTACTATCAGGATGACAGCAGAAAGGAGGTAAATTAGATGAGTTTTAATTTATTGATCAAAGAACTTAGAAGTAACTTAAAAGGAACTATTATAATAAGTCTTTTGGTTATCCTCTACATTGTTTCCACTTTGGGTATTTATTCAGTTATGCAAGAGAATATGACTAAGATTTCGGATTTATATTCCACTATGCCGGAATTCCTTATGGAAGCTTTGAACTTCCGGCTAAATCAATGGAACAGTGTTTTAGGATTTTATATTACGTATTTTGTTTATTATGTTCCTCTTATAGTAGGATGCTATTCTATTTTTTTAGGTACTAAGTTGTTGTCAAAAGAGGAACAGAACAAAACAGCAGAATTCCTTTTAACCCGTCCGGTTTCAAGGGAGCAGATTATTTCTAGTAAGCTCATTACCCTTTTTATTCATGTATTGGGAATTAATATAATAGCGTTTTTAGCCGGATTATTTAGCTGTGGTATCGTTTCGGACTGGGATTTTAATATAAAGAACCTGACAGTCCTGCATACCTATGGCTTCTTAATGTGTTTCTTTTTTGGGGTCTTGGGTTTCTTTATAACAGTACTTATGAAACGGGCTAAAGCTATTATTGGAATCGGAATAGGGATTGTTATGGGTACTTACTTCTTTGATATGACAATCCGGATCTCTGATAAGTTTCAGTTTCTATTATATTTTACACCTTTTAAATATATGGATTTTGGAGTTCTTTCTAAGGTTTATGGTTTTGAAGCCTGGCGCTTATTGGTTTTTATCGGGGCTTCCGGATTATTAATAATGTTTAGTTATGTGTTTTATAGGAAAAAAGATATTTTAATTTGATAGTTACATTCAAAGATAACCTATTAATAATTACCACCTTATAAATTAATGTTAATTTTTTTACATTTTATGTTGTATATTTACAATAATTTATATTATATTTGCGTTTTTAATTTATGTTTAATATACATGGTTTTATGAAATCGAGAAAATTGTACAACAGAATAGCAGTTTTCAGGAAAGAAAGAAATATTTCAAGAAAAGAATTGGCTGAAATAATCGGGGTGAATTTTCAAACGGTCGGATACCTTGAAAGGGAAGAGTACAATCCGAGTCTTGACCTGGCTTTTAAAATAAGTGAATATTTCGGACTACCTGTTGAGCTTATCTTTTCGACCGAACCCTTAAAACCATTGATTGAAGAAATTATCGAACTTAAAAATAAAATAGGAGGACAATAAGATGAAACAGAAAAATTCAATGAACAGGCAAAACAGAAAACTCTGGATAATTATTAATTACCTGAGTATTATTTTAATTCTAAGCATTTTTTACACGGGCAAATACTATGACTGGCCTGTATTTGTTATAGTTTGTGAAGCAGCTTCTTTTATACTGCTTATTTTTTCTTTCATTAAGGTTTTTATCAAAACACAACTTTGGAAAATGTCTCACGCTTCTGATAAAAATCTTGACGAAAGGCAATTACAGGTTATGTTAAATTCGCTTAAGTATTCATACAGCGCTTTTACCATTATCGTCCTGGTGATTGTATATGGTTTTGCCATTGCCGAGCAGGGTCCGATAGATGTAGTAATTGCGGCATGCTTGCTTTATATTGCACATACACTGCCGGCAGCAATCGTGGGATGGAAAGAAAAAATTATTTAAGTCCGCAATAACGAAAATCAAGGTTAATCTATTTTTTTCGCTCAATTGTGAAATCAACCAACTTCTTCAGCGAAGTCTTTGATTCGGAATCAGGGAATTCATCAAGGATTTGGAGAGCGTTATCGTGATATGCTTTCATTTTTGACCTTGCATACTCTATCCCGCCGCTTTGGTTTACCTTATTGATTACAGCAGCAACTTTTTCAGGATTATTGTTATGGTTCTTAACAATATTAATGATCTTTCGTTTTTCAACATACCCGGAATTATTCAGTAAGTAAATAAGCGGGAGAGTCATTTTCTGCTCCTTGATGTCAATACCATTTGGTTTGCCGGTTGAATTGGAGGTTTCGTAATCAAAAAGATCGTCTTTTATCTGAAATGCAATTCCGACATTTTCTCCGAATTGCTTTATCTTTTCAATCGTGTCTTTGTCTGAACCAACTGATGAGGCTCCCGATGCACAACAAGACGCTATTAAGGAAGCCGTTTTTTTTCGAATAATTTTGAAATAGATATCTTCTTTTATATCAAGCTTACGAGCTTTCTCAATTTGAAGCAATTCACCTTCGCTCATTTCTTTTGTAGCATTGGAAACGATTTTTAATAAATTAAATTCATTGTTATCCAATGATAAAAGAAGTCCGCGTGATAAAAGATAATCTCCTACTAAAACAGCTATTTTATTTTTCCATAAAGCATTGATAGAAAAGAATCCTCTTCTTTTGTTGGAATCATCAACAACATCGTCATGTACCAATGTGGCAGTATGAAGCAATTCGATAAGAGATGCAGCCGTATATGTCGATTCGTTGATTTTGCCGCAAATACCGGCGCTTAAAAAAACAAACATCGGACGCATTTGCTTCCCTTTTCTTTTAATAATATAGCGGGTGATTATGTCGAGCAGGGGAACAGAGCTCTTCATTGAATCCCTGAATTTCTTTTCAAATACTTCAAGGTGTGATTGAATAGGGCGCTTAATTTCAGTAAGTGTAGTCATGTTAATAGATTGGGGCAAAATTAATTGAATTTTATAAAAATACTTAGAAATTCATTGATATAAATAGAAATTTAACTTTATTTTTGTCTTATGACAAACTACCCTCCCAAAATACTGCTTGCCTTTGGTGAAGCCATTGGCGGAAACGACAAGATATTCACCTGGCTTCTAAAAAACGGCTATCCCGAACTGGCTGCCCTATCTAAAGCCATCCGCGGGAGTGAAGAGGCTTTTCGGTGGTTATTAAAAAATAATTTTCCTCAATTTGCTGCTTTGGACATGGCAATCGTGAACGACCAGAAAGCTTATGAGTGGTTAGAGAAATATAAATTTAATTTTTTAATAGTTTTTGCCGATGCTGCCCAGGGTAAAAAGGAAGCAATCCGCTGGATGGCTATTCACGACCTTCAGATATTCATCCACATAGCAAGAAAAATAAAGACCTTCACCGACAACCAGACATTTGACTATCATAAGTTGCATTTTTAATTTATACAAGAATATTTTAACACCCGAATTTCCAACCTTTGAAAGGTTGGAAACCCTTGCTTTTTATCTCTCTGAAATTATACCCCCCGTTAACCTCAGCAATTCCACCTGGCTGTCGATCAGGTCGTAAACAGCATTTAATTTGTTTGAGGAAGCATTTAAAAAGATTAATTGAACATCGCGAAAGTTAAAAGAATTGATGGTTCCGTTGCGGTACTTTTCAGTAGCAATTTGCATGTTTAATTCGGCGCTTTCAAGGTTAACCTCCGCTACTTCCAGTAATTGTTTCCTGATGCCATATAAATCGAATTGGTTCACAAGGAGATTTTCCAGGGTTTGTTTTGCCTGAACTATTTCTATCTCTCCAATTTTTTCGCTGATTTTTGCGCTCTCGATAGCACGTCGTGTATTTCCGCCATTGAAAAGATTAAAGCTTAATGTAAAATTAGCGTAGTAATCAAACAGGTAGGTGTTTCTTTCGTGTTTTTCCCAATCATACCAGCCCTGTGTATAATCAGCTCCGGCATTCATTGACAGGGTTGGCAACATATCGCTTTTGGCAATGCTTACATCCTTTTTCAAAATTTCCTGGTTCACATATTGATTAATTAGCGTTCTGTTATTTGCCAGCATTTTATTCATCAGGTCATCCACGGCATAATTTTGTAACTCCACCTTAAAGCTGTCAATAAGGGTAAATTTTACTGCCGGGGGTTCACCTAATAATAGATTCAATCGGAGAAATGCATTTTTAACCCTTAACTGCTGCAATAAATAATTTGTTGAATCGCTCAGGTAGGAATTTTTGGCTTGCAACACATCAAAAGTTACCGAACTTCCAAGGTCTTTGCGCAACATCTCATAATTGTACCGGTCGCCTGATAACGCTTTTACCGATTCCAGGACTTTCAAACGTTCTTCTTCTAAAAGCACCAGGTAATATCCAAGAATGATTGACTGAATTGTATTTTCAACCACAATGGTAGAATAGCCAAGAGAATATCTTTCAAGCATATCCAGTTTTTGTTTGTTCATGTTTACCGATAAGCCGTCAAACAACAGCCATTGAAGGTTTACATAAGGAGTGAGCGAATTTGAATACTGGTCTCCACGGTCATACTCAAATGCTGAAGTATCAAACACCGGCGTATTATCATACCGGTTAATGCCGGATACCCCAAGACTGATTGATGGAAACCTGCCAACTGTACCCCAATGGTTATTCAATTCGGCAATATTGTATTGCTCCTTTGAAATCCTGATTTGAAAGTTATTCTGTAATCCAATGATAATGGCACTATCCAGGGAAAGATTGTTTTGGGAATGCCCATCAAAAGCCAATATTAAAATGATAAATATTGTTAGGACTTTCATGAAGACTAGTTCCTTGTTGCTGGTTGCTGGTTGCTGGTTGCTTGTTGCTT
>JADHVR010000032.1 GCA_016783885.1 Bacteroidales bacterium | reverse complement strand
ATTTAATCCATCTAAGTTCTCATTATCAAAAGGAACTTCTAATTTTTTTCCGGCATTTTCAACTGAAAGGACGGTTTCGAATAAAAATCTTTGCCCATCCTGGATATACTGCCCCATTGAATGCAGGTCTGTTGTAAAGTTTACTCCTGCCGGCAAAATTCCTTTTCCTTCTTTTCCCTCACTCTCGCCATACAGTTGTTTCCACCATTCGGTAAAGTAATAAAGGTTCGGTTGATAATTTACTAATATTTCCACTTGTTTTCCATTTCTGTAAAGGGCATTACGTACAGCCGCATACATAGCCATTGGATTTTTTTCAATTGATGAAGTTTGGAGATTCACTTTTTGCATTAATGCGGCTCCTTCAAGCAATTTTCTGATATCAAAGCCTGCAACAGCAATTGGCAATAATCCAACCGGTGTTAAAACAGAGTATCTCCCTCCCACATCATCAGGAACGATATAAGTTTTATAGCCCTCGTCAATAGCAAGTTTTTTTAAAGCGCCTTTCGATTTATCGGTAATTGCTATTATTCTGCTTTTTGCTTCCTGTTTTCCATATTTCTTTTCAAGATGATTTTTCAACACTCTGAATGCAATGGCAGGCTCGGTAGTTGTTCCTGATTTGGAGATTACCGTAATTGCATAGTCTTTATTATTCAGAATTTCTAAAAGATTCGAAAGATAATCCTCTCCGATATTTTGACCGGCATAAAGGATGAGCGGGTTTGTTCTTTTTTCTAAAAGAGGGGAGAAATTATGACTCAACGCCTCTATTATTGCCCTTGCTCCTAAGTAAGAGCCTCCAATTCCGATCACAACAAAAATTTCAGCTTTTTCCTTAATCGTTTTTGCATCTCGCTCAATTGAAGTTATAAGTTCCTTTTCAATTTGGGAAGGAAGATCAACCCAACCTAAAAAATCATTTCCTTCACCGGTTTTTTCAAGCAGAGCTTTATGATGATTCTTTATATCATCAGTGAAAGACAATATTTCATTTTTACTCGTAAAATGAAGTACATTATTAATATTTAGTTTAATATCCATTGCCAAAATATTTTAATTACATTTCAAAATCTTTTCAAAGATAATTTTTTCTCTGGTATGCAGATAAATAATATATAAACCCTGTGAAAGTTCTCCGGGTTGCCACTCTGTTATTGTATTTGTTATAGAGAAACTTGTAACGTGTCTTCCGCTTAGGTCGTAAATAGATAACTCCTGTTTTGTTTCCGGATTCAGAATTTCAATTGTCACTTTATCCCGGAAAGGATTTGGATAAATCCTGATGTTTTTTTCTGTAATTGCCTTTAAGTACTGAGGATAATCAGTAATAATACCATCAATGTTTTTGTTTATTAAAGTTTCCATTTTTGCCGGGTCGTTTACAATACCCATCCAAATATCAATATCTTTTTTATGTGCTGCATCAATATAAAAAGCTGGCGAAAAATAGCTGCAACCTATTACTGATGCACCTATTTCACAAGCAAGGAAAATATCAGCATTTGTCATATTATTTTTTAAAAGAACAACTTCAATTTTATCATTTAAAGATTTAACTCTTATTAATTTATCAGAATCATAAGAAAGTAATACAACCTGATTGGTCATTTCCATTCTTTTAATTAGATTTACAACTGCATTCTCAGAAACTGTTTTCATGTCGATGCATATTTTAATTTTATCTTTAGTTAGATTCAGCACCTCAAACAGTGTAGGAATTTTTTCATTATGGAATTTGCTACCGAATTTTGATGCATATCCGACCGAAAGCTTCTTTAGTTCCTCATAAGTCATATCATTAACATCACCCGAACCGCTACTTGTCCTGTTAACCTTTTCGTCGTGTATAACCATTATAGAATCGTCTTTCGACATCCTGATATCCATCTCTATATAATCTGCTATAATTTCAATGGCTTTTGTAAAAGCTGCTAATGTGTTTTCAGGTGCAATTGACGAAGCACCGCGATGAGCAATGATCTTTACCTGGGCATGCGCCTGCATTATAGTAATAAGTAAAAAACTCAAAATAAACTGCCGTTTTAAAAAAAGCCTTAGCATTTTAGTATTAATCTTTTGAAAAGTTTATGTTAATACCCACTCCTAATTTAATAAATAAGCTGAAATCAGTAAAGTTACCGCTTTTCCTGAACCAGCTTTTCTCAATCCCTAATCCGAAGCTATGGGTTAAAAATAATTTATTGCTCAAAAACACATTAAATCCATAACCTAAAGTATTGTGAACAGAAAAGCCTTTTTCCGTTGACCGGCTGTATAGCTTCCTGTAAATTGCCTGTAACCGGTATTGAAAAAAAAGATCGAAAACAGATTTGCTTTTATTAGGATAAAACTTATATCCCAGGTCCATTCCAAATAATGAACAACAATTACCTGTAAAAGGAAATTCAGTCCCGATAAAAAATTCATGTTGCCGTTTAGCAATATTAAATAAAAAATGAGCCTTAGACTCTTCAAGGTAATTATATGATAACGAAATTTCAAAACCCGTTGTCTTGTTCCGGATGTCCTGTCCGTTATTTATTATCGGGAGCAGATATAGGATAAAGGAAATATAAATTATTTTTTTCAGCAAAATCTTTAATATTTTGATCTCAAATTTACAAAAAACAATATAGTGAAGAAGATAAGTTTAAAGCTATTGAAAATATTTTAATTGAGGAATCCAATACAAATATACGATTGGCTGAGATATTACATTCTTATGGCATACTATAACTCTGTCCTGTTTCTATAGTCAGAACCTTATACTTGCATTACAAAACCCGTAAAAGTTCCAGAAATGAATTTAGCATTTGTAAAGTTAGTTATGGATCTCAGTATAAAATTGTAACTTTGTCATAAAAATATTAAACATGCAGAAAAAAGAAATTTACAAACCAAAAAATCATATACGAATTGTAACTGCTGCGTCATTATTCGACGGGCATGATGCTGCTATTAATATTATGCGGCGTATCATTCAGGCGACCGGCGCTGAAGTTATCCATCTCGGGCATAATCGCTCGGTTCGGGAAATTGTGGATTGCGCACAGCAGGAAGATGCCCAGTCTATTGCCATAACTTCATATCAGGGCGGTCATATTGAATTTTTCAAATACATGTACGACCTTTTGCAGGAAAAAGGATGCGGACATATTAAAATATTCGGTGGCGGAGGAGGTGTCATTCTTCCTGATGAACAAAAAGAACTTCATGATTACGGAATAACAAGGATTTATTCGCCTGATGACGGAAGGGAAATGGGGTTGCAGGGAATGATTAACGAGTTAATGGGAAAATCGGATTTTCCTACCGGTAAGAATATTGGGGTAACGGTTGATGATATTAAGAAAAAAGATATTAACTCAATTGCCAGGCTCATTTCGGCTGCCGAGAATAATCGTGATAGTGTAAGCGAAATCCTTGATAAACTTTATGATAAAAAGAAACAGAAGAAATCGCCGGTACTTGGTATAACAGGTACAGGCGGCTCCGGGAAGTCCTCGTTAGTGGATGAAATAGTCAGGAGGTTTCTTTCCGAATTCCCTGATAAAACCATTGCTATTATCTCAGTTGACCCGTCGAAACGAAAAACAGGAGGCGCATTGCTTGGCGACAGGATCAGGATGAATTCTATTAACAACGAAAGAGTGTATATGCGCTCGCTGGCAACGCGTCAGTCGAACCTGTCAATGTCGAAATATGTGAAAGATGCCGAAACTATTGTACAGGCTGCAGGTTTCGATCTCATCATCCTTGAAACTTCAGGTATTGGTCAGTCAGATACGACTATTGTTGATCACAGCGATATTACCCTTTACGTGATGACCCCGGAATACGGAGCGGCAACACAGTTAGAAAAGATCGACATGCTTGACTTCGCCGACCTTATCTCACTCAATAAGTTTGATAAACGGGGTGGTTTGGATGCCTTGAGAGATGTTAAAAAACAATACCAGCGAAACCATCTGTTCTGGGATAAGGATACAGACGATATGCCGGTTTACGGAACTATTGCATCGCAATTCAATGATCCGGGAGTGAATCGTCTTTTCAAGGCTTTGATTTATAAAATCAGGGAAAAGACAGGTGTTGACTTTAAAATTCAAGTTGAGGATGATAAGGAAGAACTATCTGAAAAAGTATATATTATTCCTCCTAACAGAACCCGGTATTTATCCGAAATATCGGAAACAATCAGAAATTATAATAAATGGACTGAGGATCAGGCAAAAGTTGCACAAAGGCTTTATGCCATCAGGGAAACCATTAATACTATAAAAGAAATGGGTAACCCGGATCTTCAGACCCTTGAGTTTTTAGAAGATCAGTATAAAAAAGCTGAACTCAATCTCGACGGACGAAACCGCGAAATATTAGAAAAGTGGGATGATAAAATAAAATCTTATAAAGCCAGATATTTTGTTTTTAAAGTAAGAGACAAGGAGTTTAAGCTGACAACACATACCGAATCGCTTTCTCATTTGCAAATTCCAAAAATATCGCTTCCTACGTATAAAGCATGGGGTGATATATTAAAATGGAACCTGCGTGAGAATGTTCCCGGGGAATTCCCCTTTGCAGCCGGTGTTTTTCCGTTTAAGCGCGAGGGCGAAGACCCTACAAGAATGTTTGCCGGAGAAGGCGGTCCTGAAAGGACTAACAAACGCTTCCACTATGTATCTCTCGGAATGCCTGCCAAAAGGCTTTCAACTGCTTTCGATTCGGTTACTTTATATGGTGAAGACCCTGATCGTAGACCTGATATTTACGGAAAAATAGGGAATTCAGGAGTCTCAATTGCCTGTCTGGATGATGCTAAAAAACTTTATTCGGGTTTTAATCTTACCGATCCTAAAACTTCTGTTTCGATGACCATTAACGGACCAGCTCCAATAATGGTGGGATATTTTATGAATGCTGCCATTGACCAGCAATGCGAAATTTATATCCGCCAGAATGGACTTGAAAAGAAGGTGGAAAAGAAAATAAGAGATTTTTATAAAGAAAGAGGGACAAAACGACCACAGTACCAGGGTGAATTGCCAGAGGGAAATGACGGCTTAGGTTTGATGTTACTTGGAATAACAGGAGATAAGGTTCTGCCAAAAGAGGTTTATGAAAAAATAAAAGCAGATACTCTTTGTAATGTAAGGGGGACTGTTCAGGCGGATATTCTGAAGGAGGACCAGGCGCAAAACACCTGTATTTTCTCAATTGATTTTTCACTGAAGCTGATGGGCGACATTCAGCAATATTTTACGGATAATAATGTAAGAAATTTTTATTCCGTTTCCATTTCAGGTTATCATATTGCCGAAGCCGGAGCTAATCCCATTTCTCAATTGGCATATACACTGGCAAACGGATTTACTTATGTTGAATATTATTTATACAGGGGAATGGATATAAATTCATTTGCTCCCAATTTATCATTCTTTTTCTCCAATGGTCTTGATCCGGAGTATTCGGTTATGGGTCGTGTGGCAAGACTTATCTGGGCAAAAGCCATGAAGCTTAAATATGGCGCAAACGAAAGATCCCAAAAACTGAAATACCATATCCAGACATCCGGGCGGTCGCTTCATGCACAGGAGATCGACTTTAATGACATCCGTACCACACTTCAGGCTTTGTATGCTATTTATGATAATTGTAATTCACTTCACACTAACGCTTATGATGAGGCAATTACAACTCCTACCGAAGAGTCGGTAAGAAGAGCAATGGCAATACAGTTGATTATTAACCACGAATTAGGTTTGGCAAAGAATCAGAATCCCTTACAAGGTTCATTCATAATTGAAGAACTTACCGACCTTGTTGAAGAGGCGGTTTTAGCTGAATATGACAGGCTGACTGAAAGGGGAGGTGTGCTGGGAGCTATGGAAACTATGTACCAGAGAAGCAAGATACAGGAAGAGTCGCTATATTACGAAGAACTGAAACACTCGGGAAAACTGCCGATAATGGGAGTAAATACTTTCTTATCGTCCAAAGGTTCTCCCACAATTATTCCGGGCGAAGTGATAAGAGCAACCGGGAAAGAAAAAGAATACCAGATAGCTATGCTAAAAGAATTGCATGATACTTATAAAAATGAATCGGAAGAATGGTTGAACAAGATGAAAACAACTGCCGTTAATAACGAAAATGTATTTGAAGCGTTGATGCAAGCATCCAAGTACGCTTCTATCGGGCGAATAACCAATACATTGTTTAGTGTCGGAGGGCAGTATCGGAGGAATATGTAAAAATAAAGTTAAAATACCGAATTACAAATAATCAAAGTTAAAATTTAGAGTTCAAACAATTTTTTATTTTGCATTTAAAAATATACTTATGGTTAACAAAGACATTCTTGTAATTTACCCTGAAACGGTTTCTACCCAGGTAGCGCTTTATAAAGGAACCAGTTTGTTATTCCTGAAAAATATTAAACATAAACAGGAAGACAGGGATAGTTTTGATAGTGTTATTGATCAATTAGACTACCGGACGAAATTAATTATGAATGAATTGCGGGATAATGAAGTAGAATTGAACCAGGTAGAGATAATAGTTGGAAGAGGTGGTTTATTAAAACCTATGAATGCCGGGGTGTATGAGGTAAATGAAAAAATGGTTAATGACCTGAAAACAGGAGTTGAAGGAATACACCATACAAATCTCGGCGGATTAATAGCTTATGAGATTGCAAAAGAAGTAAATGCAAGACCTGTTCTTGCTGATACGGTTTCTGTTGATGAAATGGATGATATCGCCAGGATTTCCGGACATCCGCTTTTTACAAGAAAATCGATTTTCCATTCGTTGAATCAAAAATTCTTTGCCAGAAAATATGCCAAGGCACAGAATAAAAATTATGAAGACCTGAAACTTATAATGGTTACCATTGGAATGGGAGGTATTTCTGTTGCCGCACACTGTAAAGGGAACGTGGTTGATGTTAATAATGCGTTTGATGGCGACGGGCCATTCTCAGTAAAACGTACAGGATCTGTTCCGGTCGGCGACTTAATACGTTTGGCATACAGTGGAAAATATTCTGAGGAAGAGATGTTAAGAATGATAACAAAAGAAGGGGGTTATGCAGCTTACCTTAAAACCGGCAAAATCCACGAAATTAATGAGCTTATGGCAAAAGGTGATGAGAAGGCTCTGTTTATTTCAGATGCTTGTGCTTACCAGGTTTCAAAAGAAGTTGGAGCTATGTATGCCGTATTAGAGGGAGAGGTGGATGCCATTATTCTTACAGGTAATATTTTCCACAGCGAACGATTCCTGGCAAATATTAATAAGCGGGTCGGGAAAATTGCTGATTTTGCGTTATATCCCAGTGTTAATGATCTTGAAGCGCTTGCTGAAAATGCTTTCCTTGTACTGAAAGGCGAACTGGAAGTTCAGGAGTATATATAATTCTGATATTTTTTTGGTTTTGTCTTTTCCCCTTTGTTTTTTAAGTCAGGACTTATTATTAACATTTATTTGTTAATTAAACACAACATTTGATTTATTTTGCGCAGTAAAACATTATTACTTTTGAAACTTTAATTTAGGAAACATGTAAGAAAAATTATTAAGTTATTAGTTTATGATTAAGAGGGCATTCTATATTTTATCAATTATACTGGTATCATATTTTATTTTTATCTCCGGTAAGAAAAAATCAGAGACTGAACCGTTAAACTTCACAGCGCCTGAAAGTTTTTATTTCAATATAAATGATATTCTTTCTGAACAAAAAGCCGGAAAGTTCGACAGCATTTTCAAAAGGCTCAATAAGAAGGGGGTCTTTAATGGTACTGTTATTTACGGAGAAAGAGGATGCGAAGTTTTCAAAGGCGCGTATGGATATGCTGATTTTAGAAAGAAAGACACTCTATTAGTTCAATCTGCCTTTCAGCTTGCTTCTGTTTCAAAGATGTTCACGGCAATGGCAATAATGAAATTGCAGCAAGATGGCAACCTGAATTATGATGATACAATAACTAAGTTTATTTCTGATTTCCCTTATACTGAAGTAACCATAAGGCAGTTGCTGAATCACCGTTCGGGTTTGTCCAGGTATATGTCGCTGGCAGATAAATACTGGAATATAAACAAACCTATTAACAACGAGGATGTGGTTAAATTATTTGTAAAATACAAACCTGCTCCATATTTCAAACCTGATAATGGTTTCCACTATTGCAATACGAATTATGTCTTGCTGGCATCTGTGGTTGAAAGAATTACGGGTGTTACTTTTGATAAATTTGTATTGGAGAATATTTTCAAACCTTTGGGGATGGACAATTCTTTTGTATATAATCTGAATAATGATTCTGTCTTACCACGAATTATTCCTGTGGGAGTTCCCGGTTACAAATACGGAGGCAGGTATGCCAGGAAAATGGGCAATTATTATCTTAACGGTGTTATGGGAGATAAGGGGATTTATTCTACTGTTGAAGATATGTTTAAATTTGATCAGGCTTTAAATAACGGAATTTTGGTTAGCCTTTCAACTTTAAGTGAGGCTTTCACCCGGGGAAGTCCAAAATACTGGAGAAGAAAGGACAATTACGGATTTGGATGGAGGATAAAGGAAGATGCCGATAGTACCGCTTATCATTTTGGCTGGTGGAAAGGATTCCGCTCCTTTTATATCAGGGATATGAAAAATGACAGGGTAATTATTGCTCTTACCAATACACATAATGGATTTTCTTCTGAAGTATTGTGGGATATTGTAGAAGATGATCTTAACAAAGAAGAATTGTTATCTGTTTATAACAAGCTTAAACCCAATCCCATGAACATTCAATAATTCGATATCCGGATCAGCCTTTAAATATTTTCTGAGTTTTGTAACATAAACATCCATACTTCTGGCATTGAAATAGCTGTCGTCGAGCCAAATCTTTTTCAGTGCAATGCTTCTGTCTAACACTTCATTAACATTTTCACATAACATTTTTAATAACCCGGACTCTTTGGAAGTTAGTTTCTGTTCTGAGTCAACTGTTTTTAAGATTTGCCTGTTGTAATCGAAAGTGAATTTACCAATCTCAAAAACATTACTTTCTATTTCTGTGGTTTTGCCTTCTGTGGTTCTTCTTAAAATGGCACGCATTCGCATCAGCAGTTCTTCCATACTGAAAGGTTTGGTAATGTAATCATCCGCACCAATTTCAAAACCTTTAAGTTTGTCTTCCTGCATCGACTTGGCTGTTAGAAAAAGGATCGGTATTTTTTTATCAATCATCCTGATTTCTTTTGCCAAAGTAAAACCATCCTTTATGGGCATCATCACATCTATAATACAAAAGTTAAATTTGCCTTTGTTAAAATTGTCGTAAGCCTCTTGTCCGTTAATAGTAAGTGTGGTTGGAAACCCCTTTGCTTCAAGATAGGAAGTTAAAATCGTCCCCAGGTTTTTATCGTCCTCGGCTAACAGCACTTTAATTTTTTCACTGTCCATAGTTAATTATCGGGTTTTTGTAACTATTTTTTGTAATTGTTAATTTGTATTTTTAACTCTAACAATTAAATTTTTTCCACCGGTAAATATATAATAAATTTCGTTCCCTTGTTTAATTCGCTTTCCAGATTGATTTTCCCGCCATGTTGTTCAACGATGGCTTTAACATAACTCAGTCCCAGCCCGAAACCTTTAACATTATGGATGTTTCCGGTTGGTATTCGATAAAGCTTTTCAAAAATTTTCTTTTGGTTGGTTTTACTTATACCGGTTCCATTGTCTTTAACAGAAATAATAATTCCGCTGTAAGAATTTTCTGTTGTGATAATGATTTCAGGCGTAACAGGTGTGTATTTATTAGCGTTATCAAGCAGGTTAAATATCACATTGGTAAAATGCACCCTGTCAGCCTCGATAATATGAGATTCGGCATTGAAATTTGTAATGATCTTACCGCCTTTTTTCTCAACCTGAAGTTGAATATTATTGATAGCCTCTGAAATGATTTCATGAGCATCAACCTGTTCTTTTTTAAGGATAATTTGCCCTTTTTCAAGATATGCCGATTGTAATATTCTTTCAGCCATGCTTCCCAGCCGCCTGTTTTCTTCGTTAATTACATTTATATAATTGTTGTAAACGGCTTCGGATTTAATTATGTCTTTATCGCCCAAAGCCTCACATGCTAATGATATTGTTGAAACAGGTGTTTTGAATTCATGTGTCATATTATTAATAAAATCGTTCTTCATCTCCGAAATCTTTTTCTGTTTTAAAATAGTAATTATTGTGTAAGCAAATGAAAGAATGATTACAATAATGAAGATAATAGAAATAGACAGTGTGCCCCAGAGTTGTGTTATTAAAAATCTTTTTTCATAAGGAAAGTAAACTATCAGATAATCAGGGTTATTAAACATATCGCTTGGGAACAAAGCAAACGCAAATCCCTTGTTCAGTAATTCTTTAGGATATTTGCCCGTTTTCTGAACCGGCATAATATTTCGCGTTGGGCTGAATATCCCAAATTCATAATCAGTATTGATTCCTTTGCTTTTTAATTCGTTGTCAATTAATGAATCAAGCATTGTGATATTAATCCTGTTTTCAATGGGAGTATTTCTGAAATTGTTCATCATGCTTTCGAGTACTTCCTGTGCCAGAGATGATTTTTGAAGAAATCTGTTAAAATCCGACTGATTGGAATATGCGAAATTATCCTGGGGAAAATAATGGTTTAATGAATCAATTGACTGCAGCAGGTTTTGCTTTAGCTGCAGATTATTCATTCTGTTCTTAAACTGATCGGCTGCCTCTAATCGTTCCAGCTTATTAACTACGGTTGAAAGAGCCTCATTAACACTTCTGATAAAATTGGTTTCTTTAACCGTAATAGCATTTTTAATCCAATACGATTGGATAACCATAAGACCGATTAAGGCGATGGTCATAATAACGATAATGAATATAAATGCTTTTCGGTTCATAATTACAAAGATACTTTTTGCCAGGCGAGTTTTGTTAATTTTAACTTTTCTTAACTTTTCTATTTATGGCTTTTCAAATTTGGCATAGTTTCTGAGATTGTATAGCGAACAATTGAAAAAATTGTTTCAGTTCTTACAAAACTTAGCTTATGCCAATACTTATATTACAGTTATAACATAATGCTAAGTATTTTACATTCTAATATTTGGTTTTTGGTTTGAAAGGTGTGGCTTGTTTGCTGCACCTTTTTATTTCCGTAATTGAAAATAATGTTAAACTTGTATTTTAAATTTTTTAATTATTCTTCTGTGAAACCTTCCACATATTGGAAGACTTATGTCTAAATTTGGGATGTTCGGTTTATTAATAGAATCTTTGGAGTTAATCATTATATAGTTTATTATGATTCTTAATTCCAAAATGCTTAAAATTGTAATCTCAAAAAAATTCTTTTAATTATGATTCCTAATATTATTTTTATTGCATTCTTATTAGCCGCGATTCTTTTATTTTATAAAAATGTAAGCGTAATTTCAAGAAACATTAAAATAGGAAAAGATATTAATTTATCTGATAATAAAATAAAACGGTGGAAATTAATGTTTAAAGTTACCATCTTTCAGTCCAAGATGGTTTCTCGTCCAATTTCAGGCATACTGCATATCTTTGTTTATGTCGGATTTATTATTGTGAATTTTGAAATGCTTGAAATATTATTTGACGGCATTTCCGGCAGTCACAGATTATTTTCCTTTACCGGACCAATATATACTATACTTATTTCTACGTTTGAGTTTTTTGCTTTGTCTGTAATTATTGCCTGTATTATTTTTCTGGCACGCCGTAATTTATTTAAAGTTAAAAGGTTCTGGAATAAAGAAATGACATTGTGGCCTCGTTCGGATGCAGCTATAATTCTTATTACAGAAGTTTTTTTAATGAGTGCAATTTTGATAATGAATGCAAGTGACAGTATATTACAAGAACGTGCTGTTGACCATTACGTGAAAGTGGGGTCATTTCCGTTAAGCAGTTTACTTATTCCTTTTTTAAACGGACTACCAACAAATACATTGATTTTTTTAGAACGTTTCGGATGGTGGTTTCATATAATCGGAGTTTTGGCATTTTTGAATTATATTCCGTATTCAAAGCATTTTCATGTTTTCCTGGCTTTTCCGAACGTATATTTTTCCAGGTTGGAGCCGACAGGCAAAATGTCGAATATGCCTTGTATTACAAAAGAAGTTAAGTTAATGCTTGATCAAACAGTTGAATCACAACCTGATGAAGAAAATTCAGAAGAAGTTGTTTTTGGTGCTAAGGATGTTAAAGACCTTACATGGAAAAACCTGATGGATTCATATACTTGTACCGAATGTGGAAGATGCACTTCAAGATGTCCCGCAAATATTACCGGTAAGCAATTATCTCCCCGAAAAATCATAATGGATGTTCGCGATCGTCTCGAATTTCTTAGTAATCGAAACACCAGAAAAAACTTAATTAATAAAAAATCATTATTTGATTTTATACAAGCGGAAGAAATCTGGGCATGCACAACTTGTAATGCTTGCGCAATTGAATGTCCTGTAAATATTGAACCTCTTTCGGTGATACTTGAAATGCGCAGATATGCTGTTTTAGAAGATGCTTCTGCCCCGGCTCCTTTAAATACTATGTTTACAAACATCGAAAATAACGGAGCACCCTGGCAGTTCTCCCCTGAAGACAGGATGTTGTGGGCGGAGGACCTGGATGTGCCTCTTTTGGCTGATAAGTTTAATAGTGGAGAAAAACCCGAATATCTTTTCTGGGTTAGTTCTGCAGGTGCTTTTGACGACAGATATAAAAAAGTTATACGTGAATTTGTTAAAATCCTGACATATTTAAAAGTTGATTACGCAGTTTTAGGCACTGAAGAAATCGACAGTGGAGATGTTGCTCGCCGTGCCGGTAACGAAATGCTTTACCAAATGCAGGCAATGATGAATATTGAAATTATGAACGGTTACGAAGTGAAAAAGATTATCACCTGCGACCCGCATGATTATAATACTTTTAAAAATGAATACCCGGAATTCGGGAGCAACTATGAAGTGATCCATCATTCACAGTTTCTGCAAGAAATGATAAGGGAAGGAAGGATAAACATTACTAACGGCGGATTTAAAAATAAAAAGATTACATTCCACGATCCTTGTTACCTGGGTAGGGCAAATGGTGAGTACCAGGCTCCGAGAGATGTGTTAAATGCAATTCCTTCCGAAAAAGTGGAAATGAAACGCCATAAAAGTTTTGCCATTTGTTGTGGCGCCGGTGGCGGTCAAATGTTTAAAGAAGCCGAAAAAGGCGATAAGGAAATATTTATCGAACGCACCGAAGAAGCCATTGAAACAGGCGCTGATATTATTGCTACCGCCTGTCCGTTTTGCATGACAATGATGACTGACGGCATCAAATACAAGAACAAAGAAGAGGAAATGAAGAATTACGATATTGCAGAGTTGGTGTCGATATCGTTAAATCTATAATTCAATAAACTTTATTTAATAATTTTAACTTTCCGCTTTTAATTCTTTCACCGCCTCTATTATCTCAGGAAGCACTTTGTTGACATCACCGATAATACCATAATCAGCAGCTTCAAAAATAGGTGCATCATTATCTTTATTTATAGCAACTATAAATTTTGATGAGCTTACACCCGCCAAATGTTGTATAGCACCGGAAATACCACAGGCAATGTATAAATTCGGGGCGATGATTTTACCTGTCTGACCGGTATGCTCTTCGTGCGGACGCCAGCCTTCATCCGAAACCGGACGTGAGCAGGCAGTTGCTGCAACAAGAAGTTCTGCTAATTCTTCAATCGGCTTCCAATTCTCCGGGCCTTTCATGCCTCGTCCACCGGAAACAACAATTTCAGCATCAGTTAATAGTACTTTCCCGGTTACTTTTGTTACATCTTTAACTTCTGTCCTGAAATCATTATCGGTAAATTCAGGTGTGAATGCTTCGATGGTAGCATTGTTTTCGGTTTCGATGATCTCAAATGAATTTTGTGACAGGGTTAAAATTTTGATGTCCGATTTTATCACTACATTAGCAAATGCCTTTCCTGTAAATACTTTTTTCTGAACAGTAAATGGGTCGAGATTGGAGGGTAAAGCAGTAACTCCTGAAACCAAACCTGCTTTGAGCTTAACGGAAACTCTAGGAGAAAGAGCCTTTCCTGTGAAATTGTTGGAAAAGACAATCACATTAGCACCTTCACTTTCTGCAACCTGACTAATGATAGAGCTGTACGCAGAATTGATCAAATGGTTTAATCTGTCGTCTTTTACTTCAATGATTTTAGACGCACCATAGCTTCCAGGTTTTTTCAACTCGTTTTGTTCAACATTTCCAATTGATAAAGCCGTTACCGATGTTCCCATCATTTTGGCTATTTCGCTTGCGTATGAAACTAATTCAAAACTTAATTTCTTGAATTTCCCATCCCAATTTTCTGTATATACTAATACTGGCATAATATAATAAATTTTAATCTGTGAATCTGTGGCTATTATTTTAAATAACTTTTGCTTCTGTGTGTAATAAATTAATAAGTTCTTTTACATTTTCCGGGTCAACCATTTTACAGGCAGCCTTCGCTTGAGGTAATTCATAACTGACAAATTCAGTTAAAGCATCAGCTTCAACAGGTTCAACCACATTCAACGGTTTTTTACGCGCCATCATAATTCCTCGCATTGAGGGGATTCTCGGTTCAATAGCCACACCTTTTTGAATAATAGCCACAAAAGGTAACTGGGTGCCGATTACTTCAGAGCCTCCGTCAATTTCTCTTTTCAGACTAACATTGTCTCCTTCAACATCAATTGAAGAAACTGACGATACAGAAGGAACTCCAAGAAATTCAGCCAACATACCGCCGACAGCAGCGCCATTATAATCTGAAGAGTCGATACCGGCAATGATCATATCATAACCTTCATTTTTTACAGCCTCTGAAATGTGATACGCTACAAAAAAGGCATCTTTAGGTTCGGTGTTAACACGAATGGCGTCATCTGCACCAATAGCTAACGCTTTTCGTAAGGTAGGCTCTGTGTCCTTTGTCCCGACATTTATAACCGTTACCTTTTCAATTGCGCCGCCAGTTGTTTCTTTTAATTCCAGTGCTCTGGTTAACGCAAGTTCATCCCACGGATTAATGATCCATTGAACACCGTTTGTGTCAAAAGCCGTGTTATCATTAACAAACCTGATCTTGGTTGTTGTATCAGGTACGTTACTTATACATATTAATATTTTCATATTTTAAAGTGTTTGCGTGTTAAAGTTTTGTATTTTTTATTACAAGATGCAAAATTAGTATTTTGAAAAATAATTAATCTTTCAACAACACTCTTGAAATAACAATCTTTTGAATCTCGGAAGTCCCTTCATAGATTTGGGTAAGTTTAGCTTCCCGCATTAAACGTTCCACATGATATTCTTTCACATAACCATATCCTCCGTGAATCTGAACTGCTTCCGTAGTAACTTCCATTGCAATATCAGCCGCATATAGTTTAGCCATTGAACTGGCAAGGGCAAAAGGTTTTTTATTGTCTTTCAACCAGGCTGCTTTCAAACAAAGATTTCTTGCATTTTCAACTTTTACAGCCATGTCGGCAATTTTAAATGCAATAGCCTGATGATTGGCTATTTCTGTTCCAAACGCCTTCCTTTCTTTTGAATACTGAATTGATCTTTCCAAAGCCCCGGCAGCTATCCCTAATGCTTGTGCTGCAATCCCCAAACGTCCTGCTTCAAGGGCTTTCATGGCAATTTTAAAACCCAAGCCATCTTCACCAAGTCGATTTTCCTTTGGTACTTTTACGTCTGTAAACATAACCGAATGTGTATCTGAGCTTCGCATGCCCATCTTATCTTCGTGTGGACCCAGGCTTATTCCCGGTGTGTCTTTTTCAACAATAAAGGCATTGATACCACGATGTTTTTTTTTAGGATGAGTTTGTGCAAACAGAATATATATTGACCCTGAATTTGCACTGGTAATCCAGTTTTTAATTCCGTTTACCAAATAAAAATCACCTTTATCTTCAGCAATAATCCTTTGCATGGTAGCATCCGAACCGGATTCAGGTTCGGATAAAAGAAAAGCTCCAATTTTGTCTCCTCTTGCCAGAGGTTTTAGATATTTTTCTTTTTGTTCTTCAGTACCAAACCTTTCAATGGTATAACATACAAGGGAATTGTTAACCGACATAATCACACTTACAGAGGAATCAATTTTTGAGATTTCTTCCATGGCAAGTACATACGAAACCGTATCCATTCCTCCGCCGTCATATTTCGGATCGATCATCATTCCCATAAAACCTAATTCCGACATCGTCTTCACATGGTTAGCAGGGAATTTGGCTTTGTAATCTCTTTCTATTACATCATTTATCAATTCTCTCTGCGCAAAATCTCTTGCTGCTTGTCTTATCATTAATTGTTCTTCTGTAAATTCAAAATTCATATTAATTATTTTAGAAAATTAACAAGATTTTTATAAATTAGAATAAAATCGCCAAATTTAGGAATATTTATTTTAATGTGAATAATTCAGGTTAGAAATTTAAATGTTGAAGTTCCTCTTTTGCCATCATAAATTCATCCATAATTTCCTGAATTATTTCAGAGGTTGGTTTTACATGGTTGATCAGAGCGGACACCTGTCCTATTTCTAACTCACCATTATTCAAATCACCTTCAAACATACCTTTTTTAGCCCTGGCTCTGCCTAATATTTCCTTCAGTTCATCAGCAGAGGCTCCCCTGTCTTGGGCTTGTTGGATTTCGTTAAAGAATTTGTTTCTGATCACCCTGACCGGAACTACTTTTTTCAGGATAAGTTTTGTATTCCCATCGCCGGCTTCAACAACAGCGCTTTTAAAGTTATCGTGAGCGGATGATTCGGCAGATGCAACAAAGCGGCTCCCTATCTGAACGCCTTCGGTTCCCAAAGCAAAAGCTGCCAGCATTGCCCTTCCTGTTCCTATTCCCCCGGCTGCAATCACCGGAACAGAAACTGCATTTACAATCTGTGGGATTAAAACCATAGTGGTAGTTTCTTCAAAACCATTGTGCCCGCCCGCTTCAAAGCCTTCGGCTACAATAGCATCAACTCCGGCTTCCTCGCATTTTTTTGCAAACTTCATATTGGCTACTACATGAGCAACCGTAATTCCGTGTTCTTTTAAATATGTAGTATATTTTTTCGGATTTCCGGCTGATGTAAAAACAATTTTAACTCCTTCTTTTAGAATTACTTTAATATGTTCGTCGGTTTGAGGATAAAGCAACGGAACATTGACGCCGAAAGATTTATCGGTTGCAGCTTTGCATTTACGGATATGCTCCTGCAGAATGTCAGGATACATCGACCCTGAGCCTATTAATCCAAGTCCGCCGGCATTGCTCACCGCAGAAGCCAGTTCCCAGCCGCTGCACCATATCATCCCGCCCTGGATGATAGGATAATGAATATTAAATAATTTTGTAATTTTGTTCATAGAAAATAATGCTTAAATGATATAATGCTTAAATGCTTAAATGCTTAAATGCTTGAATGCTTGAATGCTTGAATGATAAAAATTTGCGGTACAAATATCAGCATATTCTTTAATTTTTGCATCCATAAATTATGAAAAAGAGAATTGAAAAATCAAAAGGATTTGATGAAGAAAAACGTCTGGAGGAAGATGCCTTCTTAAAACTTAGTGATGATGAACGATTTAGGGTTGCCTGCGAGCTTTCTGAAATAATGCTTCAGATACAATATGAAAATGGGGTATTGCCTAAGGATGTGAATTTTACTTTAACAAAATGAATAGCATTGATTTTTATCAGGAGACGTTAAAACTACTAAATAAGCATATGAGAGAAAAGCTATGAAAAATATTTTAGGCTTGAAGGTTGGAGTTGTTAACTTTGACGATTTGTGTAATCTTAAAATTAAGTCCGGTAGAAACAAAGATTTGCTTGATGTTAAGGAGTTGAAAAGGATAAGAAACCAAAAATAAACTAAACTTCAATTGATTTAAGAAACAGCCTGGTTCACCACATCAACTACTTGAAAATTCTTATGTGAAATTTTCTTTTCAAATTTCAGGACTTTGGCAGGTCTTCCATAAAAGTAAATGTGAAGTCCTCCTTTTTCGACTAATTTGCTTTTCTGGAATTTTTCATCTTTTTCGAGTACTGATTTGAACAAATATTCAAGTTGGTATATGTCTGCATTTTTAATCGGATACTTTGACTCCAGAATAATAATATAGTTCTCCGGCAATTCTTCTTCATCCTCTTCCACAAATTCAACCTCTTTGTTTTTTACTTTAAACGGTTTAACCGGAACAATAAACCCCTCTTCTGTCATCGCAAGATTTCCCAGAAGGTCAGATATCTGAGAATCCTCCCTTTGAAATTTGTCATTAAAAAAATCAATATCAAGCCATTCCCTGATCTTTGATGCTTTTTGCCCAACCGTTGATGTACTGGCATTAAAATATTCACAAACATCCGACAGGGAAGCATACGGTTCGAAGTCTTTATCGCCCAGGAAATTTACACTACCAATTGCCCAAACAATTGCTGCTGCCCAAATTTCTTCATTCCCCCGTTTAAAAACTTCCGGATCGTATTTCAACAGGTCATTGAACAAATCGGTGCATAACCTTATGTATTCATCGTCAAGGTGGTTTTGGCAAAAACCCGAAACAAGTGTAGAAATTTTATGTTGTTTTGAGTGTAAGGTGTTTTCCATTTTTTTCTTATTTTTTTCAAAAGTAAGTATTAATGAAAGGCCCGGCTAGCTACAGGTTGAATTTATTTAACCAGCCAGTATATAAATTAAAGTAACATTAAAAAATTTCATAACTGATATTTTTCATGTAAAGAATGGCGTTTCAAATTTACGAAAAACTTTAAAATAGTTTGTCGGAACGAAGCATAAAAAAATTCATTTATTCTTTTCACTTACCAAAAACATTCTCATACATTTGTTGTTATTTTGCCGAATTCATTAATCATTCAAAAAATGGAATTATATAAAATAGAAACTGGAAATTTCAAACTCGATGGCGGCGCTATGTTTGGCGTGGTTCCTAAAAGTTTATGGAACGATGTTTATCCCGCCGATGAAAACAACCTGTGCAACTGGGCTATGCGTTGCCTGCTGGTTGTGGAAGGTGACAGAAAAATTCTGATAGATAATGGAATCGGTGATAAACAGGATGAAAAGTTCTTAAAGCATTACTACCTTAACGGGGATGACTCGCTGGAAAAATCATTAGCAGCAGCAGGATACTCAACAGATGATATTACCGACATGGTTCTCACGCACCTTCATTTCGACCATTGTGGCGGAAGTATAAAGAAAACAGGGGAAGAACAGTTTGAAACAACCTTTAAAAATGCTAAATACTGGATTAGTAAAGCACAGTGGGAATTGGCTGTAAATCCTAACAGGCGTGAAAAAGCTTCATTCCTGAAAGAAAATATTTTACCGATAAAAGAGAGTGGTCAGCTTCAGTTAGTAGAGAAAGACGGAGATTTGTCTAACAATTTTTATGTAAAATTATTCAATGGTCATACTGACGGGCAAATTATACCATATATAAAATACAATGGTAAAACCATTGTTTTCACAGCTGACCTGATTCCATCCGCAGCACATGTGCCTGTGTCTTATATCATGGCGTATGATACAAGACCCCTCGTAACCTTAAAAGAAAAAGAAAAGTTTTTGATGGAAGCTATTAACAACGATTACATTTTGTTTTTAGAACATGATATATATCACGAATTTTGTACCATTCACGATACGGAAAAGGGTCCAAGAGTGAAAGAAACATTTAGTCTGGAAACATTACTTATTTGAAGATCGGGACTGAGTCGCTGCAAATTTCCCAACAAGCATGGCAATTATTATAGCAATATAAAGCTGTCCGCAAACACTTATCATAATACTTAATGACCTGGCAACAGGGATTTGTGGTGTAATATCCCCATATCCTGTAGTTGTCATGGTTACATAAGTAAAATAAATAATCTCCTGCAAAGTAACCGGTGTTTCTTTTGGAAAGCTAAAGGCATTAGGATTGTAAAGATGCAGTGATGCAACCAATGTGGAGAACACTATTCCCAGTAATAAATAAACATTAATAGATTCTAAAATAACCTTAGCAGATACATGTTTGCTTTTAGCAATCTGAATAATCAATTTTATAACTACTACTTCGAAGAAAATAATATTTGTTAAAAACGAAATATACTGGAGCAATTCCATTTTTAACCATTCGGCAACCCATTGAGTAATAAAGGCAATAATGGCGATATAAACCATTGTTTTTCTGGCTTTAGAAAGTGCAAAAACAGCTAAAATGAAAATAATTGAAAAGATAATGCTGTTACAGATACTTTGTATTGAAGCCGGAATAAGCGGGATGAGGAAAATTAAAATGAAAGTGAAAATTAATAGCAAAATGTTGCTAATTGTGATGTCAGTATTTTTTATTGTTTTATGTAGCATTATAAAATATCTACACTCCCGCACGTGCGGGAGTAAAGGTTTAATCCTAAGAGCCAAAATACTATGCATCCTATCTTCCTGTCAGCGTTTTCGGTATCCTGCCGTTATTAATGGTTTCCGAACGTAATCTTCTGCCAATTATCTTTTCAAATATCTTTCCTGTTTCCAAAACTTTATCAACATCAACTCCAACATCAATACCCATTTCATCCATCATCACAACCATATCTTCGGTACAAATCAAGCCAACAGCATTAGGGTCCTTATAATAATAAGCACCTGTACCCGAAACAGGCACGCCGCTGACAAAGTTAGCCGGCTGACCGCCAATTCCACCCAAACACGATTCATAATTTGTTATTCCTGCCTGTAATGCAGCTAACACATTGGCAGGTCCCCACCCTCTGGTAACATGAAAATGAGCAATATGTTTTTCAGGATATGGAATAGCATCGAGCAGCATGGAGAAATATTTATAAACCCTGTCGGGAGAGGCAGAACCATCATGGTCGGCATGTTCAACATCGTCTGCACCAATATTGAGCCAGCGCTGAGTAAATTCAATTGCTTTCTCCATTTTTGTCGGCCCTTCGATAGGGCATCCCCATATTGTGCTAACAGTCCCATTTACTTTAATTCCTGCATCATGGCACATAGGAATATATTTTTCACACATCTTCCAATAACCATCAAGGTTTATTCCGGAATTTCTTTTATGGTGTGATTCACTTGTTGAAACCATTAATAAAATCCTGTCAGGTCCATAACCATCTTTTTTTGCCTGTATAGCCCGTTCTATTGATCTTTCCCTGATAGTAATGGCAGTTAAGGTTACATCATTTAACAAATCTTTTACCTTTTTACTTTTATGCAGCCTTTGCATTAATTCATCGGCATCCTTAAATTGAGGCATCCCGCGGGGATTACCAAAATTAGTGGTTTCGATATGTTTAAATCCGGCAAGAATTAACTGTTCGAGCACCCATAATTTTGCATCTGTCGGAATAAATTTCTCCTCGTGTTGAAAACCGTCCCTGACAGTAATTTCACCTATTTTTACTTTTTTGGGATAATTCATAATTTTAGTATAAGAGGTTTAACATAAAAAATAAGGACAGCAAATTTATAAAAATATTTTACTCAGCGGTTAAAAAAAATCATTATAATTGCACCTAAATAATTTAACTAAAACTTCATTTTATTGAGGTTTTTTATTTTAATATAGATCATTTTAATTTTAAAAATTATATATCGTGTTTAAATTAGAAACCAAAATTGATACAAACTCAGATGAGTTTAAAAAGAATAAGGAAGAGTTTCTGAAGATTTTAAATAAATATAAAGAAATTCACGGCTCGGTTATAAAAGGCGGTCCCGAAAAAGCAATTCTAAAGCATAAAGAAAGAGGCAAATTGTTAGCCCGCGAGCGTGTTGATAAGCTTATTGATCCCAACACCCCTTTCCTTGAACTCTCATCCCTTGCTGCTTATGATATTTTTAACAACGAGCATCCATCGGCAGGAATTGTTACCGGAATAGGCGTTATTCACGGAAGAGAAACAATAATAATTGCAAATGATGCAACCGTTAAAGGTGGTACATATATCAAGGAAACCATAAAAAAACACCTGAGAGCGCAAGAGATTGCTATGGAAAATAAACTTCCGTGTGTTTACATGGTTGACTCCGGTGGTGTATTTTTACCGGAACAAGCTAACGTGTTTCCTGACAGGGATCATTTCGGAAGATTTTTTTATAACCAGGCGCGATTATCGGCAATGGGTATTCCGCAAATTGCTATTGTTATGGGCTCATGTACTGCCGGAGGAGCTTATGTGCCTGCAATGAGCGACGAAGCTATTATTGTAAAAAAACAAGGCACTATCTTTCTCGGAGGTCCGCCATTGGTTAAAGCAGCCACAGGTGAAGTAGTAACGCCTGAAGAATTGGGTGGAGCCGAAGTGCATACTTCTATTTCAGGTGTGGCTGATCATTTTGCCGAGAACGATATTCATGCAATACAAATATGTAGAAACATCTTTGAAAATCTTGATAAAAGGAAAAAACAAATTATAGACCTTGCACCCATAGAAGAACCGCTTTATGATCCCGAGGAATTGTATGGAATTGCCCCTGTTGACCTCAAAAAGATGATTGATGCAAAAGAGATTATAATGCGAATTGTTGACGGCAGTAAATTCCATGAGTTTAAAGAAAAATATGGAAGGACGCTTGTTGCCGGATTCGCAAAAATAATGGGATACCCTGTTGGCATCCTGGCAAATAATGGTGTGTTATTCTCTGAATCTGCCTTAAAAGGGACACATTTTATCGAACTATGCACGTCCAGGAAAATCCCGTTGTTATTCCTTCAGAATATTACAGGTTTTATCGTAGGAAAAGATTTTGAGAGAAAAGGAATTGCCAAGGATGGCGCTAAATTGGTTCATGCGGTTGCCAATGCAGATGTTCCTAAATTTACTGTAATCTTCGGAGGTTCATTTGGTGCAGGGAATTATGGAATGGCAGGTCGTGCGTATAGTCCGCGCTTACTTTTTATGTGGCCTAATGCCAAGATCTCTGTAATGGGTGGGATGCAAGCTGCTGGAGTACTGATTACAGTTAAACAGGATATTTATAAAGCCAAAGGCAAAGAAATGCCTGAAGAAGAAATCCTGGCTCTGAGAAAAAGCATTATGGATAAATACGAGCATGAAGGCTCTGCTTATTACAGCACTGCCCGGTTATGGGATGATGGTATTATCGATCCTGTTGATACACGAAAAATAATTGCAATGGGCATCTCAATGTCACTAAACAAAAAAATAGAAGATCAGGAATTCGGTGTGTTTAGAATGTAATTTAATTAGTGTCTGCAGTTTAAATATTTATGATTGAAAAAGAAAAAATAAATGAAGTGATTGATAAAATCGTTAATAATTATCATCCTGAAAAGATAATATTATTTGGCTCGTATGCTGCTGGATGTCAGGATGAAAAAAGCGATTTGGATTTACTAATTATTAAAGATACTGATAAGCTGAGCTTCGAAAGGGATATAGAGGTTTTGAAATTATTTCGAGGCTTAAAAATACCTTTAGATATTCTTGTTTATACTAATGATGAGTTTAATAAATGGAAAAATCTAAAAACTTCTTTTGAAAGCAATGTATTAAAAACGGGAGAAATTTTATATGCAGCAGATTAAGGTTGAATTAATAAAACAGTGGTTAATTAAAGCTGAGCACGATCTTGGATCAGCAATGATAATATATGAACACTTGCCCGAGTATAAGGACACTATTACATTTCATTGCCAGCAAGTTGTTGAGAAATTATTAAAAGCTTATTTAGTATTTCTGGATATTGAATTTCCCCAAACTCATTCACTAACCTTACTTTTAGATTTATTAAGTGATAAAGATCCGTTTCCTGAGAAATATTATGTCATGGCAGATACTATTCAGGCTTTTGCTGTGAATATCAGGTACCCTTCTGGAAGATATGATCCTGAATCAATTGATGTAGAAAAATCTATTAAAATAGCTATGACATTTAAGGAAATTATTATGAAAAAAATGAATATGCTAAATTTGTAATCATGAAATTATACAACAATATAGAATTTGAACTTAAAGACAAGCTCGGTATTGTCTGGCTTAACCGTCCTGAAAAACATAATGCAATGAATGCTGAGATGATTGCGGAGATCATTGATTGCTTTGAGGCATTAAATGATATGCCCGAGGTACGAATTATTTTGCTCAGGGGAAGGGGCAAGTCATTTTGTGCCGGCGCCGATCTTAATTATATGAAAGGCATTGCTGAGTTCGGCTATGAAGAAAATTACCAGGACAGCCTTCAGTTAGCTAAGTGCTTTAATATTATTTACATTTGTAAAAAGCCAACCATAGCTGTTGTTCAGGGAGCAGCTATCGGAGGGGCAAACGGATTGCTTGCTGCTTGTGATTTTGTGTATTGTGCTGATGATACCAAATTTGCTTTTGCAGAAGTAAAACTTGGGATTGCACCCGCCACAATTTCACCTTATGTTGTAAAACGAATCGGAGAATATGGCGCAAGAGACCTAATGCTTACAGGTAGAAAGTTTTTAGGAAAAGAAGCAGAAGCTTATCGCCTTGTAAATAAATCTTTACCAATAGAAGATTTGGAGGAGCAAATAAATTCAACCGTAAAAATATTAATGTCCAGCGGCCCTGATGCTATGGCTGCCTGCAAACAATTAGTTTATAATATTTCAAATAAATTAAGCTTTGATGAATCAATTGATTATACTGCCAGGCTGATCGCTGAACTTCGTGCATCTAAAGAAGGTCAGGAAGGCATGGCTTCATTCCTTGAAAAAAGAAAACCCGGCTGGGTAAAATAATTAATTTAATTTTCTCTCCACTAGGGGGGGGTTAGAGAGAGCTGAATATGAAAAAACGACAAATAAAATTTAGCCTTATATATCGCGACATGTGGCAGTCTTCCGGGAAATACGTACCACGCGTTGATCAGTTAAAAAAAATAGCTCCGGTCATTATTGATATGGGATGTTTTGCCAGGATCGAAACTAATGGAGGAGCTTTTGAACAGGTAAATCTTCTTTATGGTGAGAACCCAAATAATGCGGTTCGTGAATGGACCAAGCCTTTTAACGAGGCAGGCATTCAAACCCACATGCTTGAAAGAGCATTGAATGGAATCCGGATGTTCCCTGTTCCTGCTGATGTCCGTCGTTTAATGTATAAGGTAAAAAAAGCCCAGGGCACAAATATTGCACGTTCATTCTGTGGTCTGAATGATGCGAGAAACCTTGAACTATCTGTTAAATATGCCAAAGAGGCAGGAATGATTTCCCAGGCTGCTTTAAGTATAACTCACTCCGAGTTACACACTGTCGATTACTATATGCATCTTGTTGACAAGGTTGTTGAGTTTGGAACTGATGAGATTTGCCTGAAGGATATGGCGGGTATTGGAAGACCTGTTACTCTGGGAAAATTGGTCAAGGCTATAAAAGATAAATATCCTCAGATAGTTGTTCAATATCATGGTCATTCAGGACCCGGGTTTGCGGTTGCATCAACCTTAGAAGTTGCTAAAGCCGGGGCTGATTATATTGATGTTGCTATGGAACCTTTATCATGGGGTATGGTTCATCCTGATGTGATTACTATCAGGGAAATGCTTTATGATGCCGGCTTTGATGTCCCTGAAATTAACATGAAAGCATATATGGAAGCAAGGGCATTAACGCAAAGTTTTATAGATAACTTTCTTGGTTACTTCATAAATCCTAAAAACAGGTTCCTTTCTTCCCTGATGATCCAGTCCGGACTTCCCGGTGGCATGATGGGTAGTTTAATGGCTGACCTGAAAGGAGTACATGATGGGATTAATTATTCACTCAAAGCAAGTAATCAAAAAGAGTTTTCGGATGATGAACTATTAGTAAAATTGTTTGAGGAGGTTGCTTTTGTATGGCCAAAACTGGGTTATCCCCCACTTGTTACACCCTTCAGTCAATATGTTAAAAACGTTGCGCTTTTAAATATAGTTCAACTTGCAAAAGGAGAAAAAAGGTATTCGATGATGGATGATAATACCTGGAATATGATACTCGGAAAAGCCGGTAAGTTACCCGGACCTTTAGCTCCTGAAATTATCGAACTGGCTAAAGAGCAAAGCAGAGAGTTTTATACCGGAATTCCCCAGGATGCTTATCCTGATGTCCTGAATAAATATCGCAAAGAAATGAAAGAAAAATACTGGGACCTTGGTGAGAACAATGAGGAATTATTTGAGTTTGCCATGCACGAAACACAGTACAGGGATTATAAATCAGGACTTGCAAAGAAAAGATTTGAAGACGAAGTCAAAAAGTTAAAATCACAAAAATCAATAACTAAAGCATCAGTTACAATGAAAGAAAAACAAACCCTCGACAGAAGTTCTTATAACAAAGATAAAGTTGATGTTCCAATTGCTATAACCGCGTTCCTTCTTTACACTTTGAACACTAAGTTAATTAGTGAAGAAGATAAAACCCCGAAGGAACATAATATCTGGGAGACAATTGGCTACTGGAGAAACCAGACAACATTAAATATATCTTTTAACGACAAGGAGTATCCTGTAAATATCAATAAACTAAGAGATAAGGAATATATTTTTGAAATATTTGAAAATCTATTTAACTCAAAATTAGAATATATTGATAAAGGCGAGTTGGATTTTACTGTTGACGATAATACTTACTTTGCCTCTATTTCCAAGGGTGAAGAAGGAAAAACAAAAGTATCGATCAATGAATCTGATTTTCTTTTAAGCAGGGACGATCTGCTTGATAGTGAATTAGCAGTATCAGGCGAAGAGGAACTGTCAGTTGATGAGGAGACCAATATTATTTCTCCTATTCCGGGAAGGATTTTCAAAATCAATGTTAAACAGGGTGATAAGATCAAAAAAGGTGAAATAGCTATTGTTATTGATGCCATGAAAATGGAAAACAATATCGTTTCAAAAAAGGATGCAGTCGTAAAAAAAATCCTGGTTTCTTTACATGATATGGTTGAAGCCGGTTCTCCCTTGATTGAAATTGAATAAAATTTTTGAATGATAACCATAAAATATCAGACTGGATTCCTGTTACAAAAAAAGAGGTGGAACAAAGGGGCTGGGAACAACTGGATGTCATCCTGATATCAGGTGATGCTTATATTGATCATCCTTCCTTCGGCACTGCTGTTATTGCCCGTATTATCGAAAAAGAAGGTTACAGAATTGCCATCATACCCCAACCCAACTGGCAAGACGACCTTCGTGATTTTAGGAAATTAGGCAAACCAAAATTGTTTTTCGGTGTTACTGCCGGCTCAATGGATTCAATGGTTAATCATTACACCGCAAACAAACGATTACGCTCTGACGATGCATTCACACCAGGAGGAAGAGCCGGCTACAGGCCCGATTATACAGTTACGGCTTACACTAAAATCCTGAAACAGCTTTACCCTGAAACACCTGTTATCATCGGTGGGATTGAAGCTTCTCTTCGCCGTTTAACGCATTATGATTACTGGTCGGATCAGTTGAAACCATCTGTATTAGCTGATAGTGTAGCAGACCTTTTGGTCTATGGAATGGCTGAGCAACCGATAATAGAAATTTTACAATTATTTAAACGGGGTGAACCTGTTTCGGCTTTGACAACCGTAAAACAAACTGCATATATAAGTCTTGTTGCCCCGATACCAGACAATAATAACATGATAACTCTGGCTTCGCATGAAGAATGTTTGAAAAGCAAAACAAAATTTGCAAAAAACTTCAAGCTCATCGAACAAGAATCCAATAAGGTATTTGCAAAAACTATTGTACAGCAAGTAGAAAATAAATACATCGTTGTAAATCCGCCTTTTCCCCTACCCGCTGAAAAACAAATCGATAGATTTTATGACTTGGTTTACACACGTTTGCCACATCCAAAATACAATAAAAAACCGCCCATTCCGGCTTATGAAATGATTAAGCATTCGGTAAATATCCATCGGGGTTGTTTTGGAGGATGTAGTTTTTGCACCATCTCGGCTCACCAGGGAAAATTTATAATTAGCAGGTCGGAAAAATCCATTTTAAAGGAAGTGGATAAAATTACAACAATGTCTGATTTTAAAGGTTATATAAGCGATCTTGGAGGTCCTTCTGCTAATATGTATAAAATGAAAGGCTTTGACCAGGATATTTGCAATCGCTGCATAAGACCGAGCTGTATTTATCCTGATATTTGCAAAAACCTCAATATAAATCATAAGCCCTTAACCGAACTTTATAAAAAAGCCGAATCTCACCCAAAAGTTAAAAAGATATTTGTAAATAGTGGTATCCGATACGATCTGTTTATTGACAAAACAAAAAAGGAAGCTGCTGAAAATGGCTATGAAGAATATGCGGAACAATTAATTACCAGGCATGTTTCCGGAAGATTGAAAGTCGCGCCCGAACATACTTCGCATCAGGTTTTAAAACTGATGAGGAAACCTGCATTTGATTATTTTATGAAATTGAAGAAAAAATTTGACCAGTTAAATAAAAAGTATCAACTCAATCAGCAAATAGTCCCTTATTTCATTTCCAGCCATCCCGGTTGTACAATTGAGAATATGGCAGAATTGGCTGTAAAAACAAAAGAACTGGGATTGAGATTGCAACAGGTTCAGGATTTTACGCCTACACCGATGACACTGGCAACGGTCATTTATTATACGGGTATCAATCCATATACATTAAAAAAAATATATCGCGCAAAAAGCATAAAAGATAAGAAACTCCAGCAAAAGTTCTTTTTTTGGTACAAACCTGAAAATGTTAATCTTATCAAATCAGTTCTTAAAAGAATCAACAAAACAAATTTTATTAATCGGTTATATAGCTAATGATTTCGAAAATTGCAACCCCTATTGTATGAAGATGATTATATTACGGAATAAATATCTTTTCTGACATGTTATAAAATTTTTCTAATTTAGAGGTCAAATTTCTAATCATTATTTTGATGAAAATAATATCTATTATTGATACATCTGAAAATATATGATAATATTAAAAATAAATAATTATGAATTTTGAACTAACAGAAGAACAAAACATGATTCGCGAAACGGTTCGCGATTTTGCCGAAAGGGAAATTAAACCCATTGCAAAAGAATTGGATGAAAAAGCAGAGTTTTCGTATGATCTTACAAGGAAAATGGGAGAGCTGGGATTATTTGGTATGTACCTGCCTGAAAAATATGGTGGTCAGGATTTGGATACGCTGTCATATATCATTGCGGTTGAGGAACTGGCAAGGGTTGACGGCTCGCAGGCAGCCACATTAGCAGCGCATAATTCCCTGGGTATCGGACCTCTGTACTATTACGGTACCGAAGAACAAAAGATGAAATATTTACCACAGCTTTGTACAGGAGAAGCATTATGGGGATTCGGGCTGACCGAGCCAAATGCCGGCTCTGATTCCAGGGGAACAAAAACCACTGCTGTCCTCGAAAATGGCGAATGGCTGATCAATGGTTCAAAAATATTTATTACCAACGGTTCTGCCGATATTTCCATCGGATCAACGGTACAGACTGTAACTAAGGTGTTTGAAAATGGGAAAAAGGAATTTACAACAATCATTGTTGATAAAGGAACACCAGGTTTTAAACGAGTTAGCATGCACGGGAAAATGATGTGGCGGGCATCGGATACCGCAGAACTTTATTTTGATGATTGCCGTGTTCCGGAAGAGCACCTTCTTGGTAAAGTAGGCAAAGGTTCACACATTATGCTTAGCACTTTAGACAATGGCAGATTATCAATAGCAGCCATGGGACTTGGTTGTGCCCAGGGAGCTTTTGAACTGGCATTGCAATATTCGCAGGAAAGAAAACAGTTTGGAAAACCTATTTGTAAATTCCAGGTAAATGCGTTTAAACTGGCAGATATGGCAACAAAAATAGAACTTGCACGCAACCTCCTTTATAAAGCCTGCTGGCTTAAAGATAATGATAAGCCTTTTGCCAAAGAAGCTGCCATGTCAAAGCTTTATTGTTCGGAAATAGCGAGAGAGGTTGCAGATGAAGCAGTTCAGTTACATGGCGGATATGGGTTAATGAAGGATTATGATATTGAGCGTTTTTACCGCGATCAGCGTTTATTGCAGATAGGCGAAGGCACTTCGGAAATACAACGGCTTGTCATCTCCAGATATATCGGATGTTAATATGAAAAAGCGATTGAAAAAACTTGTGGTTGGCATTGGAGATTTTTCCGTAATTATTTTTAATAGATAAAAGCAAATATAGTTGTGAATAATAAAACCCTTTGGCAACCCTCAGATAGCTATAAAGAAAATTCGCAGATGTACGAATTTCTTTCACGGATAGCAGCTAAATACAATCTTCCTGACAACGAGTATTACACTGTTCATCAGTGGAGCGTCGAGAATATTCCTGATTTCTGGGCTGAGGTGTGGGATTACTGCAACATCAGGTGTTCAGAAAACTACAATCAGGTTGTTGACGATGCTAAAAAGATGCCCGGTGCCAAATGGTTTATCAGTGCTCGTCTCAATTTTGCTGAGAATTTATTAAGCAGAAAAGATGATTATAAAGCAATTATTTTTTGGGGTGAAACATCTGTCAGACGTGAACTTACTTACGCTGAATTGTACGAGCAGGTACGGAGGGCTGCGGCAGGGTTGAAAAGGCTTGGCGTGCATAAAGGCGACAGAGTTGCTGCGTTTATGCCCAATATGCCCGAAACCATAATCATGATGTTAGCTACCGCTTCCATTGGAGCTATCTGGTCTTCCTCCTCTCCAGATTTTGGTATTAAAGGCGTATTAGACCGTTTCTCGCAAATAGAACCCAAAGTGATACTTTCGGCTGATGGTTATTTTTATAAAGGAAAAGTATTTGATTCGCAGCAGAAACTCAAAGGAATTTTAAACAAGCTACCGTCGGTTAAGCACGTTGTAATGGTTAATTATACAGGTAATGCAAAGATTGAGGATATACCTGAAGCCATGCTTTGGGAAGATTTTGCGCAACCAATTGATGAAGAATTGATATTTGAACAGCTACCGTTTGACCACCCGCTTTATATAATGTATTCTTCCGGCACAACGGGTTTGCCAAAAAGCATTGTTCATTCTGCCGGAGGGACGTTGATACAACATTTAAAGGAATTACGGTTACATAGTGATATTCGTCCTGAAAAAATTATATTTTATTTTACTACCTGCGGCTGGATGATGTGGAACTGGTTTGTGAGCAGCCTGGCGGTTGGCGCTACGCTGGTTCTTTACGATGGAAATCCTTTCTATCCCGGACCTGATGCTTTGCTCAGAATGGCGGACGAATTGGATATTACTTTATTTGGTACAAGTGCCAGGTACATTGCTTCCCTTGAAGATGCCGGTGTGGTTCCAAAAAAGATATCGGATTTTCCAAAACTGAAAGTCATTACTTCTACCGGTTCGCCATTAACTGAGGAAAGTTTCAAATATGTTTACAGGGATTGGAAAAAGGATGTACAGCTTTCTTCAATAGCCGGAGGAACAGATATCGTTTCCTGTTTTATATTGGGAAACCCCACACTCCCCGTTCATATTGGCGAAATTCAATGTAAAGGCTTGGGAATGGATGTTGATTGCTTCGATGATAATGGTAATTCATTAATTGGAGAGCAGGGTGAACTGGTATGCAAATCTGCTTTTCCTTCCATGCCGATTTATTTTTTAAACGATCCGGACAATAAAAAATACCAAAGTGCATATTTTGATGTTTTTCAGAATATATGGTGGCATGGTGATTATATTCAGATCAGTGAACATGGTGGTATTACAATGTTAGGTCGATCGGATGCGACATTAAATCCGCAAGGAGTTCGTATCGGAACCTCAGAAATTTATAGGGTGGTTGAAAGCATGGATGAAATAGAAGATTCGGTAGTAGTAGGAAAAAAGGAGGATGGCGATGAGAAGGTGGTACTGTTTGTAAAATTGAATGAAGGTATTGCCTTGGATAATGAATTAAAAAATAGGATCAAATCGAATATTCGTTCAAATTGCAGCCCGCGGCATGTGCCTGCTATTATTAAAACTGTCCCTGATGTCCCTTATACCATTAATGGGAAAAAGGTAGAGATTGCTGTTAAAAAGATCATTCACGGCGAGGATGTGAAAAATAAAGATGCTTTGGCAAATCCTGAATGTTTGGATTATTACGTGGATATAAAAAAAGTCGGCAACTTGCCGGCATCTCCGCTCCCCAACTTGGATTCGAACCAAGGACCTACTGATTAACAGTCAGTCGCTCTAACCAGCTGAGCTATTGGGGAATATTTTATAGAACTTTCTATTTTCTTTTTTCCCTCTCTATGTGAGGGTCTTAAAAAGAGGGTGCAAAAGTACATGTTTTTTCTAAATAAACAATACATTTGCCGAAATAATTTGATTATAAATATGGCAAAAGTATTAGGAATGGGCAATGCGCTTGTTGATATTATGACGGCGCTTGAAAGCGATAAGACATTAGATGACTTTTCTTTACCTAAAGGAAGTATGCAGTTAGTTGACCATAATTACAGCAATAAAGTCAATGAAGGAACCGAGGGGATGGAAAAGCAAATTGCATCCGGCGGATCGGCAGCTAATACCATTCACGGACTGGCTAATATGGGAGTTGAAACCGGCTTTGTTGGAAAAGTAGGCGATGATGAGTTCGGAAGGTTTTTCAGTGAGGACCTTAAAAAAAGCAATATTGAACCTAAGTTACTAAAAAGCGATACTGCCACAGGAAAAGCCATGGCGCTGATAAGCCCTGACACAGAAAGGACATTTGCCACATTCCTCGGGGCAGCAGTGGAATTGTCGGTAGATGACCTTAAGCCGGATCACTTCGAAGGATATGATTATTTCCACATTGAAGGTTATCTTGTACAAAATCATGCTCTCATTGAGCGTGCTGTTAAACTTGCCCGTGAAAAAGGATTAAAAGTCTCTCTTGATATGGCGAGTTATAATGTAGTGGAGGAAAATGTGGATTTTCTTCGTAAGATACTGGAAAAGCACGTAGATATTGTTTTTGCCAATGAAGAAGAAGCAAAGGCATTTACAGGAAAAGAGCCAAAAGAGGCTTTGGATGAATTTGCTGGATTATGTGAAATTGCTGTGGTGAAAATCGGTAAAAACGGTTCATTAGTAAAAAGTGGTGAAGAATTTTACTCTGTGGGAGTTATTGAAGCAAAAAGTAATGACACTACCGGCGCAGGCGATTTGTATGCTTCAGGTTTCCTGTATGGATTGATTAATGGTCTGTCATTAGATAAATGCGGATATATTGGTTCAATCCTGTCAGGAAAAGTTATTGAAATGATAGGTCCTAAAATAAACGACGAGAAATGGTTAGAAGTTAGAGAAATGATTTGGAATCTTTAATATTAAGTCAATGAAGCAAACTGATGTTTGCATAGTGGGTGCCGGGCCTGCTGGAGCGATAGCAGCATTATTCCTCGCAAAGGAAGGGATAAACTGTATTCTAACGGATAAAGCTAAGTTCCCGCGCGATAAAATATGTGGTGACGGAATAAGCGGATGGGTTGTCAGCGTTTTATATGAACTTGATAAAGATTTGCTTTTGCGATTGGCAAAACAGCCTTTCCTGCTTCATTCGTATGGGATCAGGATAGTAGCTCCCAATTCCAAATATATTGATCTGCCCTTTATTGATAACAATCCGGTCGATCAAAGAATACCTCCGGGATTTATCGGACGTCGAATTGATTTCGATAACTTTTTAATCGAAGAAGTAAAAAAGAAAAAAGAAATAGAATTATCAGAAGAAACAGAAATAATCAAATACAGAAAAAATACTGAAGGAATAACACTTATTTCGAAGGAGGGTAAAGATATCTCAGCCCGCATGGTAATATATGCTAATGGCGCAAATTCCGGTTTTATGAAAGATCCGGGCGGAATTATAAAAGATAATAAATATACTTTGACCGGGTTAAAGGCATACTACAAAGGTGTTACCGGGTTTCATCCGCAAAATTATGTGGAATTACATTTCCTGAAAAAACTTTTACCCTGCTATTTTTGGATTTTCCCTTTACCCGATGGTTTGGCAAATGTTGGCGTTGGACTTGATCAATACAGGATTAGTAAAAAGAAGATCAACCTGAAAGAAAAAATGCTGGAAGCCATTGAGACTGTTCCATATCTGAAAGAAAGATTCGCCAATTCAGAAATGGTCAGTAAAATTCAGGCTTACGGATTACCTTTATGGGACAGGAAAAGAAGAATATCGGGAGACCGGTATATGCTTACAGGAGATGTTGCCAGTCTTATCGATCCGGTAACGGGAGAGGGTATCGGACATGCAGCCATCAGTGGTATGCTGGCTGCCAGGCAAGCTAAAAGATCGCTTAAAGCTAATGACTTTACAGCGGATTTTATGGAACAATACGATCAGAGTTTATATGATAAAATCGGGAAAGAACTGAATATTAGCAGTAAGATAGCAAAGTTCATAAAACATGCATGGCTATTCAACGCTGTGGTGAACAGAACTGTTAACAGCAAAACACTTCAGCATCGGCTTTCACTTGCAATGACAGACCTGGAAGTCAGGCAGCGTTTAAAAAAGCCATCCGTATATTTAAAAGTTCTGTTAGGACGATAAATTCGTGGCATTAAAAAAAGAAAATAAAAAACAGCAGGTCAGAGCGATGTTCAACAGCGTTGCACGTCGTTATGATTTCCTTAACCATTTTCTTTCAGCCGGAATTGATTACAGATGGAGAAGAAAAGCCATTAAAATATTAGCAAAAAATAATCCCAAAACCATCCTTGATGTCGCCACCGGCACCGGCGACCTGGCAATTGCTGCCTTAAAACTGAATCCTAAAAAGGTCATTGGTGTGGATATTGCCGAAGATATGGTGGAGATCGGAAAAAAGAAAGTCAGGGAGAAAAAGCTTGAAAAAATCATTCATATACAAGTCGGTGATTCGGAAGACCTTCAATTTAACGACAATACCTTCGATGCTGCAATAGTAGCTTTTGGAGTGCGGAATTTTGATAACCTCGAAAAAGGATTATCGGAAATGTATCGTGTACTCAATAATAATGGGATGGTAATGATACTTGAATTTTCCAAACCCACTGCCACGCCTGTCAGGCAACTCTATCAATTCTATTTTAAAAATATCCTTCCGTTCCTCGGCAGGATTATTTCAGGAGACAATTCTGCATACACTTATCTTCCGAAATCTGTCGGGGAATTTCCTATGGGCAACGAATTTTTGAGAATCCTTAACAAAGTGGGTTATACCGACACACAACATATTCCATTAACTTTTGGTATTGCTTCGATTTATACAGGAAAAAAATTGAAGTGATTGAAAAATTACTGAATTTTTAATCCTAATTTTATACCCTAATCAGAATGCTATGAAATTTATCGGCGACTTCCATATTCACTCCCATTTTTCACTTGCAACGAGTAAGCAACTGCAGCCCGAATATCTTGAATACCGGGCAAGGCTTAAAGGGATAAAAGTTGTTGGAACCGGCGATTTCACTCATCCCGGATGGACTGACGAGTTAAAGGAAAAACTTGAACCCGCCGAAGACGGTTTGTTTAAAGTAAAAACCGGATTTAAAAAAACCATTCCGTTTTCAGCAGGGGATGATGTGCGTTTTATTCTTACTGCCGAGATCAGCAATATCTATAAAAAGAACGGAAAAGTGAGGAAAGTGCACAACGTGGTTTTTGCACCTTCATTTGATGTTGTCGATAAAATCCAGGCTAAGCTTTCCGGTCTGGGATTTAACATCACTTCCGACGGAAGACCGATACTTGGTTTGGACTCCCGTAATCTGCTTGAGCTTTGCCTTGAGGCTTCGCAGGATATTTTTTTTGTTCCGGCTCATATATGGACGCCATGGTTTTCGGTGTTAGGATCAAAATCAGGATTTGATTCGGTAGAGGAGTGCTTTGATGATCTTTCGGAGCATATCTCTGCTGTCGAAACAGGCTTATCAACAGACCCTCCCATGAACTGGATGGTCAGCTCTTTAGATAAATATACTTTAATGGCTAACTCGGATGCTCATTCGCCTGAAAAGCTTGGAAGGAATGCAAATCTGTTTAATACGGAGTTATCGTATGAAGGAATCATCAACGCTATGAAAACGGGCGATCCTGAAAAATTCCTTGGCACAATCGATTTTTTCCCGCAGGAAGGGAAATACCATTATGATGGTCACAGAAAATGCGGTATCCGGTGGAGTCCGCTGAAAACCTTGCAGCATAACGAAATTTGTCCGGTTTGCGGTAAAAAAATAACTGTGGGAGTAATGAACCGTATCGCACAATTAGCTGACAGGGATGATGTTCTTGAAAGAAAAAATCGCCATCCTTTTTATTCATTAATTCCTTTAAAAGAAATTCTATCTGAAATAGAAAATGTCGGTCCAAATTCTAAAAAGATAGCAAAGCAATATGAAAATTTAATCCGTAAAGCCGGCTCTGAATTCAACTTGCTGCTACATTATGATATGAGCGAGGTTGAGTCGGTTGCCGGAGAAGTTATTACCGAAGCTATCCGGCGGATGAGGAACAGAGAGGTTTACATAAGTGAAGGTTTTGATGGAGAATATGGTGTGATTAAGGTTTTTAAAGAAGGTGAAAGTAAAGATTTTACTTCGCAGGAAGCGATGTTTGCCGAACCAAAAGAGAATTACAAAAACAGCAATCAGCCAAGACCATTAATCAGTTTCGACATAAAAGCCTATAGAAAATTGAAGGAGGAAAATCCGCCGGACAAAGAGGAAACAATTCCGGAAACAACTCCCGATTTATTTAATCAGATACCTGAGCTGACAAAGGAACTAAATCAGGAGCAAATGCTGGCAGTCAGACACCACAAAGGTCCGGCTCTGATTCTGGCAGGTCCGGGTACAGGAAAGACTAAAGTGCTTACAACAAGAATAGCCAACTTGATTCAGAATTACGGAGTTGATCCCAAAAATATCCTCGCAGTTACTTTTACCAATAAAGCCGCTGATGAAATGAGAGAACGGCTTGCTGATTTATTAGGCGACAGGAAGGAAGCATTAAGTGTTCGTGTTTCTACGTTTCATGCTTTCGGGTTATCTGTTCTGAAAAAGTATTTTGGCGAAACAAGTCGGCAAGAGAACTTTTCAATAATAGATGAGGATGATAAAAAACAAATCTTATTGGAATTAGGTATTGATAAATCTGAAATTACTAACATTTCGGAGAGCATTTCAAACCTGAAGCAGCATTTAAAATCCGAAGAAGATATTTCAGATAAGGATATTGCACTGATTTATAAGCAATATAATGAATTCCTAATAAAAATAAATGCCTGTGATTTTGATGACCTTATGAACCTGCCGGTAAAACTTTTTGAAAAAACTCCTGAAATTCTATCAGAATACAAACAAAAGCTGCAATGGATATTAGTTGACGAGTACCAGGATGTAAACTATGTCCAATATCAATTGATTAGGCTGTTAATGCCTGATGAAAATGCCAACCTGTTTGTCATCGGCGACCCTAACCAGGCGATTTATGGTTTCCGCGGAGCTGATGTGCAGTATATACGGCAGTTCAAAGAGGATTATCCGGAAGCAACCGTCTTTGAGCTAAAGAAAAGTTATCGCTGTTCGGATTCTATACTTCAGGCATCAGGAAATATATTAAGCAGCCATTCCGGTTTTTTAGAGGGTTTGCAAAAAGGTGTTAAAATAAATATCTCTGAAAATGCAACTGAAAAGAGCGAGGCAGAATTTATTGCACGAACCGTTGAGCAGATGATAGGCGGTGTGGGATTTTTCTCAATGGACAGCAGCGTGGCAGAGGGAAACAAAGAAAAGGAAATAGAAAGCTTATCCGATTTTGCCGTTTTATGCAGGATAGGAAAACAAATGAATGCCATTGAAAAAGCTTTTAAAGACCACAATATCCCTTATCAGAAAATCGGAGAGGTATCTTTTTTAAAACAGGAACCGGTGAGGTCAGTTACCGATCTGTTACAGTCAGTGTTTTCTCCTCAGAATTTTCTGCGAAAAAAAAGATTGATCAAAAAGAAAATTATAACTGAAGCTGAATTAGTAAATCTGCACGAAAATTTTAAAGAGAAATCATTAACGCAAATAATTGATTTTATTATTGAAAAATATTTTAAAAAAGAAAAAGCAAAAAATGAACCTGCTTTCAACCGTCTTAAAGAACTTGCTTTGGAATCGCAAAATGATACGGAACGATTCTTTAATTTTATTTCGCTAAGAACCGGCATCGATGTCTGGAAACCCAATATTGAAGCGGTCAATATAATGACTCTTCACGCTTCAAAAGGGCTGGAATTCAGTTGTGTGTTTATTGCCGGGTGTGAAGATGGTCTCCTGCCTTATAGCTACTCTGATTTAAACCTTACAGGTTTGAAAAAACCTGCAAGGTTTAATAATAATATTGAAGAAGAACAAAGGCTTTTGTATGTTGGCATGACCCGGGCAAAAAATTACCTGTTTCTGACTCATGCTAAAAAACGTTTTTTGATGGGAAAGGAATATCAATTGGAACGAAGTCCTTTCCTGAATAAAATAGAAAAAGAGCTTATTGAAGCACAAAAGCAGGAGTATAAACGGAAAGAAAAGAAGAAAGATAATCAGTTGGAGTTGTTTTAACTTGCTTTCAAAATCTCCCGGCAAATAAATTCCGAGGCAAAGCCATCGCCAAAAACAGGCGGAAATGTTAAATCATCGATAGTATTAAAGTGATTAAATGCGTTGATGATATTTTCTTTATTGGCGTCGGTTACAACAGCAGTTCCATTTTCAACTATTTCGACCCATTCTGTTTCCGAACGCAGGATAATGCCGGGTTTTTGAAAGAAATAGGCTTCTTTTTGCACTCCTCCCGAATCGGTCATTATCAGTTTGCAATTTTTTTCAAGGACTATCATGTCAAAAAAAGACACAGGGGGAATGATGTTTATGAACGGATTATTAATAACTGACAGATATAGCTCAGATGTCAGGTTTTGCTTTAAAATTTTGTATGTCCTCGGGTGTAATGGCAAAACGACATTAATTTCATTTTGAGATGCAATTTCATTTATCGCATTAAAAATAGCGCTCAGTCTTTCGGGAATATCGGTATTATTGTCACGGTGAATGGTTCCAAGTATAAATTCCTTATTTTGGAGATCATATTCTTTTAAAATATTTGATTTCTTTTTTGCGAGTTCAGCAAAATATATACTATTGTCGTACATCACATCCCCGGAATGAAAGACACCGGGATTATCGGCTGTAAACGGGGGATTATTATGAGGCTTAAAACCTTCGTTGATAAGGTTGTTCAATCCTGTTCGTGTAGGAGTAAATAATAAAGTGGAAGTATGATCACAAACAATGCGGTTGATTTCTTCGGGCATTGATTTATTGAAAGAACGCAATCCCGCTTCGATGTGAACGATTGGGATATGTATTTTAGAAGCTGCAACAGAACCTGCAAGCGTAGAATTGGTATCTCCAAATAATATAATAAAATCCGGTTTTTCCTGAAGTAGCGCTTCTTCGATTTTTTCCATCATTGCTGCGGTTTGTTTTCCGTGGCTTGCTGAACCTACGCCAAGGTTAAGATCAGGTTCGGGAACATCCATCTCCTCGAAAAATACTTTGGACATATTATCATCATAATGTTGTCCCGTATGGATAATTATTTCCTCGATTTTATCGGAAAATTTTTTCCTGATAGCCCTGCTTACAGCAGCAGCCTTGATGATCTGTGGCCTGGCTCCGATTATAGTTACGATTTTTATCATGTCATATTTCATTTAAAATTGATAAGAGAAAAGCATACAAAGAATAGCGATTAGTGATTACATCTTTCCTTCATCTGCAAAACTATAATAATTATTATCACCAAGAATAATATGATCGATAACAGGCATATCAAGCATCTCTCCTGCTTTTTTGAGTTTACTGGTTAATTTTATATCAGTATCGCTTGGCAATATGTTTCCTGAAGGATGATTATGACAGAGTATGATTGATGAAGCGCTGTTTTCCAAAGCAATTTTAAATATCTTTTTCGGGTCAACTACAGTTCCTGCCAATCCGCCTTCGCTTACAACAACATCCCTGATTACTTTATTAGCACGGTTAATCAGTAAAATATAAAAAGCTTCGTAATTGCTATCACCAAAAACACCATGAAAATACTCAAATACATCTCTGCTGCTTATTATCTTTTTTTTATCTAAGGCTTCGGCGCTTCTTCTTCTTTTACCAAGTTCGAGCGCGGCAATTATTGATATTGCTTTTGCCTCGCCCACACCTTTAAATTTCATAAGGTCATTAACTCCCAGTTTTGAAAGTTCGATGAGATTGTCATTTGCGCTTCTTAAAATTCTTTTTGCAAGATCAACCGCCGATTCATTTTTGCTTCCCGAACCCATAAGTATGGCTATCAGTTCTGCATCGCTTAATGTGCTTCTCCCTTTTATTAACAGTTTTTCCCGTGGGCGGTCTCCCTCAGCCCATTCACGGATCGGAAAATATTCTCTTGTGTCTTCCATACTTTTCTTAATTGATTTCCAGACGAAGGTAAGAAAATATTTTTTGATTGATTATTGACCATTAATAATTCAAAATCTAATCCCTAAGTTTCGGGAGTAAATAAAAAAGGCCTCCGTCTTTCGACAGAGACCTAAACCCAAAAGCCATGAAAAAAAAATTCTTATAGTGCGTTTATTTGTTTTGCAAGTTTTGATTTCAGGTTGGCAGCTTTATTTTTATGAATAATATTTCTTTTTGCCAACTTATCGATAAAAGAAGATATTTTCGGGTATTTTTCTTCAGCTTCTTTTTTTTCTGAAATATTCCTGAAATCCCTTAGGGCATTACGCATGGTTTTAGCATAATACCTGTTGTGAATCCTTTTTTTTTCGTTCTGACGTATTCTTTTTAATGCTGAAGGATGATTAGCCATGTTCTGTCTTTTTTTCGCTATTTAGGTTTGCAAAAATAAATAAATTTTTAATATACAAAAATTATTGTAAAAAAAAATTGTAATCCGACAAAGCAAGTCCAATAACACACAAAATCCCTGCATCGACTTGCTGTGTCTTTCTGTTCACTGACACGCCAAATCGAAAAGTGCTTCTTTGTGGCTTAGTTCCGATAGCTATCGGAATAGTGGCAATTTTACCTCAAATGTTGTACACG
>JADHVR010000098.1 GCA_016783885.1 Bacteroidales bacterium | reverse complement strand
TAGAAATCTTGAAAGAGAATTATATGGTTTGAAACGAAGGCTGGAACAAGATGATAGTAAATACATCGAAGATTTTTTTTCTGAAACATTTCATGATGATCTTTTTGAAAACATGAAAGTAACCTGTTATGTTTTTAAAAATAAAATCAATGATAAATCTGTAAAAGAGACGAAAGAGACTATTCAACGGGAATTCTTTAAAAATAATATGGCTGTTATTTTTTCTTTAAATGGACAGGTTCACGGACATTATACTGCCGAATTTATTACCCGGTCATTAAAAATGAATCTTCTGAAAAATCATCTTTTGATTCATGTTGATTGTACAAAAATGAAATATGAATTCAGGAAAGAACTTTTTATGGCTTCACGTGACCGGTTGAAGGATGGAGAAGAGACAAGAGAATTGCGGACTTTTCTTGCAAAAAAATTAGGTGCCAAAGATGGCAGGTTAGCTGAAATAGTAAAAAGGAGAAAAGATTCTATTGCAGTTGAGGGTGGAGATACTTCTGAAATTTTAAAATCATTTACAAAAAATTTACCATTAAATAGTGATCTGTTAAAGTTGCTTAATCAGACTTTTAAGCTTGATTTGAAAAAGGACAAACCAAAGAAAAAAGAAAACGAAAAACAAAAAGGGAAACAGGAAGATAAAGAACCCTTTAATCCGAACAGATTTCCAACTAAGTTTAAATTAAAGGCTAAAAACGATGGTGAGCGTGAGGTAGCAAAAATTCCGATTGGAGGTGAAAGAACAATACGTTTTGAAACAGATGTGGAAAACCATTACTTTGACCGTGTGGAAGAACCGGGTGAATTAAGAATCGCTTTATTAAATCTTAAGCCGAATGAAAAAGAAGGAGGAGACCGACCCGGAAAACCCGATAAGATTGAAGATGTTTTTAATGTTACAGGAAGCAGTCCCAAAGATGGAATGATAAAAATAGCTTTAAACCCAAAAGAGAATGTTAATGTAGGGGATGCAATACAAATGAAAGTTACCCTTGTTAATTCCGGTGGGTTTGATTTTGATGAAATCTTTTGGGTAAAAATCAGCGAACCGGACAAACCGAAAGAAAAGAAACCAAAGGAAAAAATGATTGATGAAGACATGCTCGGATTACCTCCTCATATTTTAACATACAAAGACCCAAAAGACGGCCACATTACCTGGGAGCAAGTCGAAAATGCAACAAGCGAAACCATGGACTGGAGCACTGTTATGTATCCTCTCGTTAGTGGAGATAACCTGGAGAAAATTTATATTAATATGGACAGCAATGTTTTAAAACATTATAAATCCAAAACTAAAAACCCTAACGCAGAGCAATTGGCTTTTGCAGACCGCAAATATATTTCTTCAGTATATTTTCATACGTTGTTCCTTTATTCAATTACAAAAAACCGGAAATATAGAATTTTGAGAGAAGCTGAAGGAAAGGAAAATGAAGTGGAATTAGAAACCTACTTAAAAGATGTCTTTGAATCATACTACTCAGAGTTTATATTAAACTTTGGTGGCGCTGAGGAGATGATGCAGGGATTGGGGGATTAATAAAAAAGAGGGAGTTCTAATTGGTAGTTTCGTTTTTTTTTGGAGCTTATCATATTTTTTCGAGATTTGCTTATTAATCTATAATAAAAATCATCTAATTCATCTTGAGGAAATTTTATTTCACTATAATGTTTTTTCTGAATATAGTTTAATTTATCTCTTTTAATACTATAGTTTTTGATAAAATAGTTAATCAATTTTTTTGATAATTTAAGATCGTATTTTTTGATGTATTCATATGTTTTGATAATGCATAATTCAGGAAAAGGATTATCTTCTAAAACTATACTTAAAACTTTATCTTCTAAAAATTTAGTAAATTCTGAGTTATAAATCAATTTATCATCTTTTAGTGAAAACAATACAGCTGTAATATTGAAAAAAGATGTATAGGGTAAATATTCAGGTATTGTTGTAAAACTTAGTAACGGATACTTTTTTACAGCCCATGTTTTATTGAAATCCCAAATATCAAATTCAAAATTTCCAATAAAAATTTTAAATCCTCCGAATTGATTTTCAAAGAATTTATATTTAGCTATATAATTTTTAAATTTTTCATCAACTTCATTTACAACAATATCAATATCTCGATGAATCCCATCATTTCCAAAAACAAAATCTTTTATTAAACCACCAAAAATATATGAATCATATTCCTTTTTTAAAAAGTGAATAAAATTATCGGCCTCTGTATTTGAAAAAATAGAAATTATACGGAAGCTAATTCTAGTTTCAATGTTCCTGATTTTCAATTTTGTATCCAATTGTTTTAAACAATTTTGATCCCAGATAATTTTTGATATAAAGATAATGCAAATTTATCAGTCATGCCTGAAATAAAATCAACAATTAATCTCAATTTATAATAATTATCAATTTTAAAAATATCCGTCTCTTTTGATTCTATTAATGCCGAAACTTTAAGACTGCCACTAATTAATCCCATTAACTTCTCAGCTCTTTTTTTAGTATATTTATTTTTATTATAATTAATTATATCATCAATAAAGAGGTCTAACAATCCTGTTAAAACACTTTCACCTGTAAGTTCCAACGATTGTATTTCTCTTTTTGTAAAAATAAACTCATTCGTAAATTTATCTAAAGTTTCTGCCAAGCATTTTTCTCCATCAAAAATTAATTCATTATGATATTCCCCTTTTTCAATTTTATCAATATTTTCAAGAAAATTAGTACAAGCTATATTGACCAATTCTTGTATTAGAAATATTCTAAACTTAACAATTCTTGTTACTTCTAGATTAATACTTTTGTTTTCGTCGTCAACATTATTAAGATACCGTTCAAAGATAACATCAAATCTTTCAAACAAGTCTTCCATACACTGATCCCCATATTTTTTAAACTTGCTTTTAATAAATTCAAAGTTATAATACTTTTTATTAAAGCTATCTTCAATATCCATAACATAATAGCAAATACTATCAGCTGCCTCCATTAAAAATGCTAATGGATTCCTTATTTTATCTAAACCTGAAATTTCTCTAATTTTTAATAGATGATCTTTTTCAGATTGAAACACTCCTATTTTTTTATAATACCCTATATTAGAAATTTCATCGGATAGATTAGGATATTTTAAATAAGCTGTCAAAGTACCAATAGTCAGATTTAATCCATAATTGTCTTGTAATACTTGTAGTTTGGTCAAAACTCTAAAGCCTTGAGCATTTCCATCATAATTAATAAAATCTTTTCGTTGATTTTCTGTTAATTTAGGTGCTTTACAAGATTGGAAATAGTCTTCGAAATAATTTGATATAATCTTCTCTCCAAAATGTCCGAATGGAGGATTTCCAATATCATGACATAGAGAAACATTTGAAAGAATTAATGGAATAGATCTAAGTAATATTTCTTTATCAATACTTAGTCGCTGCTGAAACTCCGAATTATTACATATATTTAAGCCAATAGAATACCCAACTGATTGAACTTCTAAAGAATGTGTCAATCTTGTATGAATATTATCATCTGTCGTTAAAGGAAAAACTTGGGTTTTATCATGCATCCTTCGAATTGCAGGAGAAAATAATATTCTACCAAAATCACTTTCAAATTCATTTCGTTGATCAGTTATTCTCTTTTCTCTCGTAGATTCTCTTAATCGGTTTGTGGATAAAATGTTATTCCAATTCATAAATTTGCAGTTTAGACAAAACAATTAATACAACTAACTCCCTCCTTATCATCCAACACATCAATCAATTTATTGGACTTAACGGAAAGGATTTTATTTCTGATTTTTTTTAAATGCTCTCCCTTAATTTGCTTAATACGTCCAGGTTTAATTAATTCATCCAAACGTTCATTTTCATTCCAGGAGTAACCGTCCTTTTCGTATTCCATAGCTTTCTCAAAAAGTTGGGGATGCCTTTCGTATAACCAAACCCATTCAATTTTTTGTTGATAAAAGCAAAAGAAACAACCGGAACGGCTGCGGGCATATTTTCCTTTTTGTCCTTTAACTTCATATTCAACTTCGTTGTAGTATCGCGGAAAAGTTACCCCATTTTCTTTAAACAGTTTTTTCACATCCTCCATTACAATTATTTCCTCGTTTTCGATAAGCGGGAAATCGTTCAGATTTGCAATGGGATAATCCGTATCTTTTAAAAATTCAAATACTACCTTGTTGAAAGTTTTAACACTTAAATCCAGTAAAGCATTTACTTTTTGAGAAAAAAAGAAATTGTCTGAAGTAGGTGTAAAAATAATTTCTATTGCTCTTTTAGTAATAGTTTCACTTGCAAATGACGTATAAAGTTCAGCAACTTTAGAAATATTGCCATTCCCCAAAATTGCATTTAAAATTTCTATACTCCAGATATTTTTTCTGAAAGGAAAAACCGTTTGAATATTTGGTTTTGTAGAAATATATCCTTCCCTGTCTTCATCTCCCCTGATAGCTACATAAGAAATCACCAAATCATTGCCGATATATTTCTCAAAAGGTTCCAGTTTTAAATTTTTTGTACACCATCTTGCCTGGCTCGAGGGCAGATACCCTCCATAAATTTTCAGAAAATGATCAAATGGTTCTTCATTACTCTTTTCTGCCGCACGTAAAAGCTTTATTTTTTTCCCGAGGAAAATTTCCAGTTCATTAATCAGACTATAAGTTTCTTCCAGTTCTTTACCGGTGTCACAGAAATAATATTCAATATCAAGTTCAGGATAGTTATTCCTCATATAAATAGTCAAAGCAGTACTATCCTTTCCTCCTGATATGCCAAGTAGATGTCGAACTTTTTTACTCATTATCTATTTCCTGCTGTAATAATTTGGTTAAAAGTGCAATATTTAATGTTCTGTCGTTTCCGTGAAGTTGCTTTTTTATTGAAGCCTCTAAATTAGATATTTTATTATATTTATTCTTAGGAATTCGAATATAATTTTTTGATAAACCTTTTAAGAAAGATGTTATTTCAAGTTTTATTACCTCTTCTTTTTCCGTATTTATATCGGCTTCAGATAAATCAGTCAGGTTATCGAGCTCATGGATTATATCCGATAATCTATATTTTAAAATCTCAATTTCTTCATCAGAAATATTTTCCAGAGATTTGCCTATACATGCTTGCGCCAGTGAATTAATCCATGATTTTCTATCATCAAGCACGGAATTGATTCTTTGATAAAAAACCTTTAGGTAAGGATTAAGCTCCTCCTTTTTTAACTTTTTATATCTTTTCTGAAGAAGAATTTTATTTTCAGGGAAACTTAAATTTTCTCCCAAAACTTCATCATTGATAAATTCCTCAATTTGGTTTAATAGTTTATCATAGGCAGCATTGATTTCCTGTATTCTTTCTTTAAGCTCAATTGTAAAATCTTCAATTGAACTTGTATCCTTAATTAAATCATCAACATTGAATCCTAAAGCTTCTGGGAAATTATCGAAAAATGAATTCTCCGGATCGGTAGCATTTCTAATAGCTTCTCTTAATTGTAATGCATTTTTACTTAAATTCTTAGTGATTTTGGAGTAAGACGGTAAACTTTTATAAAACGTAAGAAAGGGTTTTATAGTTTCAATGAAGCTTTGATTTGTAGGTTTTTGTTGCTCAACCTGATTTAATATCTCTCGATATTTATTAAACAGCTCCAGTTTTTTATCGCTTAAATCAAATGCTTTGATATAAAAATCTTTTGGAGTTTTATTTATGAGTTCTAAAATGTCCTCATTCAAATCAGGAATGTATTCGGTTTTCCCAAAAAGCGCAAAATCATCTTTTTTTATAATCAACAAAATCGGAATCCAGAAATCTATAAAACCCTGTTTTAATTTATACGGTTTACTTTTAAATATATTTATAAGTTCGGTCAGGTTTCTTTTTCCTGTCTTTGTGCTTTCAAAGAATTTGATACAGGCATTCCACATACCTTTAAATGATCCTTCGCTTGGTTCTGTTAAAACAAAGTTATCGTTTAAAAAGGTGTGAATTCCAGTTTCTTTTATAAGGCTTAAATAAATTGTTTTTTCAGCGGGAAATTTATCTTCGTCAAACTTTAGGTTTTTAATATCACTATCGTAAAGAAGTTTTGGTATTAGTTTTTTTCTTGCAGTAGATATAGTTGCAGAAATAGTAGTCTTATTAACCATCTCATTATTAAATATGGGAGTTTCAGAATATACCTCTTTGCATATTTTTGATAATATTTTATTAAAAGATCTTTGATTATCAATGATTAACTTTTCCCCATTATAAAACCAATTTATTTTCGAGTTTTGATCATATAAGCTATTAATTATATAATGATTCAATAATTTTTTATGATGCTCCAGTATGGCTTTTAATTCACGATTTGCAACTTTATCATCTTCATATTTTGCAATAGCTTTTTTTACTTTTTCAATTTCATATATAACATCTTGTATTTCACTTGTGTTTTTGTAAAGTCCATAAATTATTGCTTCATCACAAGTCTTTGATGTTTCTATTATCGAAGATTCTTCAAGTCTTTCATTGAATATCAAATTAACAAAACCATCAATTTCATCTTGGGGTGTTTTTATAACAGGTTCTTCACTTAAAATAAAACTGAAAAATCTTGGTGTACCAGATTTATAAGAAACTTCCTTTGCAGGAATTACAGGGAAATCAAAATATTTGTACAGATAATCAGTAACATTTTTTACCCTCTCTACAAGGTTTCCAGCTTCATCAATGGCAAGTTCAATATCTAAATCGGTACCTTCAAATATTTTGTACTTTTTGTCGAAATTAGAATATCTTATTATTTTATATTTAATCAGTTTATCAAGAATAGGAAGTGGATTTTTAATTCCCAGGCTATATTTTGCATAGTTTTCAAGGAAGTTTTCATTAATGACAATTCCTTTGTTTCCAAAAATATTTAGTAATCCAATTGTTTTTATTATCCTTATTGCTTCCTTAATGTTCTTATCCAAAATACTTTCAGCTCTTTCAATTGCTTCCTTAATAGCTGACCATTGAGAATAATGTGGGTTATATTTTGTAGAAATAAAAGCAAAATGATAATAAATCAAATAATCATAAACATTGTTTAAAGAATAAAATGTTTGTGATTTCCCCTTAAATTCACCAATTCCTAAATATTCATCATTCTCTATAAAAGTAAAAAGAGAACGCTCGTTTTGTGCGTATTCTTGCAAAGAAATTGTTAGTGTGGCTGCAGATAGGATATCAATAGGATAAAGTTTCTTTGCGAATTCAACATTCAAAAAGTCATTAAATGGAAATGCTTTCGCAGCTTCTATTGTTAAAAATAGCTTATTAAAACTATTTGGTATGTTAAAATTATATTGTTTTTGTTCAAGTCTTTTTGATGCCAAAAAAAGCAATTGTTCAACAGGTTCATTAAAATTTAATTCAATCAGGCGGCCTTTTACTTTGTTCCACTCATTCTGTTGCGACTTGGAAAGTGTGTTTGAGTAAGCGTTAAAATTTTGATGAAGGACAGTAATAAAAAATATTTCTTTTGTAACATCATTTACGAATTCCGCTAATTGCTGAATAAAATACAATTCCCTTTCAGGATTATTTTTGGCAGCATATTCTAAAAATTTCCCAAACTCATCAACTACTAAAATCAGGGCTTTGTTTTCCTTTTTTAAATTAGTGTAATAATTATCTAAAAAATCAAGCCGGCTTAATTCATAATTTTTTAAAATATCCGGGGAAAAATAGGAATTAAAACTATTTTCAAAAGACTTATATTCACCAACAATATTAACAAACTCAAAAGATTTAATCCCGTCAAATAATTTAGCTTTATTGAAATAGTTTGCCTTTTGATTTAAACTTTGTTCTAAGGCAATAATAAATGATGATTTTCCGGTTCCATAGGCTCCAATAATATTAAATGCCCTTGAGCCTTTTAAATAATTTGATAAAATTTGGTTATAAACTAATTGTGAATTTGGTGTCGGGATATAATTAAAATTTATATCCTGATCTCTAATAATATTTACCGATGGTGAAAAATAACTAGTTTGCATAGTAGTTATTTAAAATTTCAAACTTATCAGGTTTTTCAGAAAATTGGATTAGCTGATTACCTGCAGTTTGACTATAAGTGATAAAACTATATTTTTTTATTAATTGTTGTATAATGCTGAATAATCCTTCTTTATTCAACAAAAATATATTACCCGGTGAATTATACCCAGTCAATAATTCGTTAAAACTTATTGAATTTTCATAGTTGTTATTGTCCAAGATTGTAAAAAGAAAAACCTCCACGGGTAATTTATCACGGAAGTCTCTGTTTAAAATGAAATAATCTTGAATCTTGTTTTCGGAATTTTCCTTTTTGTAATGAGTTATTAATTCCAAGTCGAAAAACAAACCCGAATAATCATCCTCAATATTGATTTTACTGTCCTTAAATTTTGGTTTTAAATAGTTCCTTAAAAAAACACTTATATCCGTATTAATCGTATTTACATTTAAGGAATTGAAATTGACTTTAAGTGTTATCCTTTTTAAAAAACCAAGCAAATTGTCCTTAGTAAACTCAATCCGCTCTTTTGAAAACTCATTAAAAATTAAATTATAAATTGATGCTCTATTTGTTTTCACAAGATAATAATGCAAAAACCAAATTGTTCCAATATCCTCAATATACCTATCCACACCCTTTTCTCCAAAAAGATAATCAGCAATTTCTTGGATATTATAATTTTCATCTGTTAAACCTAAAGACCTTAACCAAAATTTAATGGCGCTTACCATATTTTTTCCAACACCCAAATGTACCACTGCTGTTGGTTCGCTAAAGGTATGATTAGCATTCAAGAATTGTGTTCCCTTCAAAGGCCAGAAGTGTTTTAATGGAAAGCTCTCGTGTCCTGAAAATCTGAGATTTTGCATGATGTCAAAATTAATAATAATAGAAACGGTATTAGATTTTAGTTATCAAATATTTAAAGAATGAATTGTTCATTACTTTTTTGCTTAAAAAAATGGCTTCACATCTGAAGTGCTAAACTATTGTTAAAACTAAGTACTTTTACAAATCCGTCAGTAATCCCCAGGTTGTTCGGAATTTGTAATCCTCATCTATTATACAAGAAAAGGGGATTGTCTTTTGTTTTTCCAGCCTTTCACTTTTTACTCGGGTTGCCACTTTAGCCATATTCGTCTGACCACTGCATACAGCGATGGCCATACGCACAGTAGTCTGACGAATGCCCCCGCACAAACCTTAAATTCCTTAATTCAATTCCTGTCAATAGGCGGTTTGCTGCTATTGATTACTTTTGTCAAATCATGTAAGGAAAGTAAGCAATGAACAACGATACCAGATCACCCAAACATCACGGGAACAAGCAAAAAACAAGAGCCAGCCTGGTGGTTACGGAAAATATAGAGCTGATGAAATTCCTGATTGTCCGGCTACCGCAAAAGAACCGCAATAATATCAAATCGCTTCTTACTAACAAACAGGTATTTGTTGACGGAAAACCGGTCAAACAGTTTAATCATCCTCTGGTTCCCGGGCAGGAGGTTGAAATCAGGTGGAACCGCGTTCCTGAAGAAAAGAAATACCGAGGCATTAATATCATATATGAGGACCACGACATTGTAGTTATTGACAAGCATGCCGGGATGTTGTCTATTGCCATTGACAATCAGAAAGCGCAGACGGCTTACAATATGCTGAGCACGCATGTAAAAAGCCAGGGAAGCGGCAATAAGATTTTTGTTGTGCACCGGCTTGACAGGGAAACTTCGGGACTGATGATGTTTGCAAAGAGTGAGAATGTGCAGCATATTCTCCAGTCAAACTGGAATGACATCATTTCAGAAAGGACATATATTGCCATCGTTGAAGGTACTCCTGAAAAACCTGAGGGAAATATCACCTCTTATCTACGCGAGAGCAAGGCGCTGATCGTTTATTCGAGCCAGCGCCCGCAAGACGGCCACAAGGCTGTGACGCATTACCAGGTGATGAAATCGGGCAGGGATTATTCCATGCTGAAAGTAAACCTCGATACCGGGAGGAAAAACCAGGTAAGGGTACACATGCAGGACATTGGCCATCCGGTTATCGGGGATAAAAAATATGGATCGAAAACAAACCCGATCGGGCGTTTGGGGCTGCATGCGTGGGTGCTGGCTTTCAGGCATCCTGTCAATAATGAACCACTCCGGTTTAAAACTCAGATTCCCGGAAAATTCAGGCGGTTGTTCTGATGGTTTTTTTATCATATAGAGACGCACGGCTGTGCGTCTCTACGATTCCTTTTCCGCAATCTTCAGCGCAGCCCTGATGCCATCGGCAGCGCTTGACATGATGCCTCCGGCATAGCCACTGCCTTCGCCGATAATGAATAAATTGGAGGTCGCAAATTGTAACCTCCAATTTTTTAACTCCCACTTTGTCGCAAGTCTTATGTACACTTAAAACATGCGATCTGCAAAAACCATCCCGAATAATTTCCATACATTTGCTATTCAAAAATTAAAAATAAAGTATCATGAAAAATTTATCAATTTTGATTCTCGTTGTAATCTTTTTTTCCATTAAAGTACAATCTCAGGCCAACGTTCCTTTCGAAGTCTTTTTCGAAAACAAAACCATGCGGGTGGATTATTTTCATTCGGGCACGGCTGATGAAGAGCACTTTGCCGTTGACTGTATTCTGAACGACGGAACATGGAGCGGTAGCAAAACCATTTTACTTGATGATTTGAATCGCGGACTTTATTTTTTCGAAGTACGGGATTTAGAAACAGGCACCCCTCTTTACAGTCGTGGTTTTTCCAGCATCTTTGGTGAATGGCAGACCATACCGGAAGCTAAGGAGAAATGGGGTGCATTCCAAGAATCCATACGATTTCCATGGCCGAAAAAACCTGTAAAAGTAAAGATGAAAAAACGGGATGATAAAAATAATTTTGTCAAAATCTGGGAAACAGAGGTTGATCCCGTTTCAAGGGCTGTCAATCCTGCAGAATTACATAATAATTACAAAACCTTTTATTACATGATAAACGGACCCGCTGAAGACAAGGTGGATATTGTCATTCTCGGTGACGGATATACTGCAGAGGAAATGGAAAAATTTCATAATGATGTTGAACGCCTTTGTAACGAATTTTTTAAAGTTGAGCCGTTTAAATCGAGAAGAACGGATTTTAATGTCAGGGCTGTTGAAACACCATCTCAGGTTTCGGGAGTTAATCGTCCACATCCCGGAATTTTTAAACGTACTCCCCTTTCTGTAAGCTACAGTTCTTTTGATTCGGAAAGGTATGTCCTTGCTTATGATAATCGCACTATCAGGGATGTTGCTTCCACTGTTCCTTATGAGTTTATGTGTATTCTGATTAATGAAAAAACGTATGGTGGTGGTGGAATTTATCATTTGTATGCAACAGTTGCTGCAGACAACAAATTCTCCGACTATGTTTTTGTCCATGAATTCGGTCATCATTTTGCCGGGCTGGCAGACGAATATTACTCTTCATCGGTTTCTTATGATATTGCCGAAATCACTGTTGAACCTTATGAACCCAACATCACTGCACTTTTCGACAAGGATAATCTGAAATGGAAAGACCTGGTTGAAGCCGGAACTCCGCTGCCAACACCATGGGAAAAGGAAAAGTACGACACATTCAGTTACAATACCCAGAAAGAAAGGAAAAAACTAAGAGCTGAAAAAGTTCCGGAAGCTGAGGTTGAAGAATTATTTGAACGGGAAAGAAGAGAGTCCTCTGAAATCCTCGATAATATGGAATATTCAGGAAAAGTTGGCGCTTTTGAAGGCGGGGGTTACATGGAATACGGCTTGTACCGTCCTTATCCCGATTGCATTATGTTTACAAGAAACAAACAGGAGTTCTGCCCGGTATGCCGTCAGGCGATTAGCGATGTTATTGATCAGTACACAAAGTAATCCCAATTTATCCGGGTTGTCCAAAAAGCCTTTATTACCGTCATTAATTTTCAATTTTATTTGAAATATTTTTGGAAGAACTGCAATAATTTTAAAACTGTACGTCTATAAAAATATGAACAGCCATTCTGAACAACAAAAAAGGCTTTCAGGCTTTCTTGTACAGGAATATTCCAATCTGGTCTCTTATGTAAGAAGGAATTGGCAGGGTGAAACTTATGCAGAGGATATTGTTCAGGATGTAGCGCTTAACCTGTTTACGAAAGTTGACTTTAATACGCCAATCGAAAACCTGATGGCTTATATGTACCGTTCTTTGAAAAACAAGATCATTGACCTGAGAAGAAAAAAACGGGAGGCAAGGCTGGATGACTACGAAGATGCAAAAAATGGAGAGAATTTATTGCTCGGAAAAATGCTGGATGAACCTTCTGAGCCGGAAGATGAATATGGACAGGAAAAAAATTTTAAAATATGGAGGAATCAAAAATGGAAAACACAATGAGATTTAACAGAAGAAAATTTAATATGCCAAGAGGGTTTCAAATTGCCGGTTGGATAATCGGAGGAATCGCACTCGCTGTAATTTTTGCCTTTATCTTCGGATATTTTGTAATGCTGCTCTGGAACTGGATCATGCCGGTACTTTTCGGATTACCCGAAATAGATTACTGGATAGCATTCGGTATTATTCTCCTTGCCAGGTTGATATTTGGAAACTTTGGCACTGGACATGGCAAGCCTGACGAACGTTACAAACATCATTTTAATTCAACTTTCAGAAAAAAAAGGTTTCCAAAATGGAATAATTTTAAGAAATGGCATTTTTATGATGAATACTGGGAGGAAGAAGGTGAAGAGGCGTTTGACAGGTATATTGAAAGGAAGAAGATAGAGAAAAAAAATGAACAGGAAGATTAGGCAAAGAAGCCCGCAATTTGCGGGCTTCTTTTTTGAGGTACCGAGCGGATTC
>JADHVR010000097.1 GCA_016783885.1 Bacteroidales bacterium | reverse complement strand
ATTCTCCCTGTGAACGAAACCAACCTTATTATTGATGAAAACCTGAACACTAAGATATACAAGATAAACAACCGGTTAAGATTTATATGCAAAGAGAAAGACCTTCGTTTTATCGACATCCATCCCGACTTTCTGAATAAAAACGGGGAAATGGATGCCGAATACACTTACGACGGCGTTCATTTAACAGAACAAGGGTATATTTTATGGGCGGAATTGGTGCAGGAGTATTTATAAAAGTTACAATATTTTTTAATAATTTAGCAAAAACAAAAAATTATGTCGCCTGAACCTGGGCAATTATTATCGAAAATAAATTCACCTGCTGATCTTAAGAAATTAAGAGAAGAAGAATTGCCACAGCTTTGCAGCGAAATAAGGCAATTTATCATAGAAGTGATCTCAGCTAATCCGGGTCATTTGGCTGCCAGTCTTGGAGCAGTGGAGTTAGCCGTTGCCATTCATTACGTGTTCGACACGCCACACGATAAACTTATCTGGGATGTAGGACATCAGGCTTATGCTCACAAAATACTCACAGGAAGAAAAGAACTTTTTCATACTAACAGGAAATTCAAGGGATTGAGCGGGTTTCCAAAAATGAATGAGAGCGAATACGATGCTTTCGGAACCGGGCATTCTTCAACTTCCATATCTGCTGCTCTTGGAATGGCGGTTGCTGCGGCACTATTAGATAAAAACGGAAGGCAGCATATTGCCGTGATCGGAGATGGATCAATAGTCAGCGGAATGGCTATGGAAGCTATGAACAACGCAGGCGTATCAAATGCGAACTTGCTTGTAATCCTCAACGACAACCAGATAGCCATTGATAAGTATGTTGGAGCTATTAAAGAATACCTTGTTGATATAACCACTTCCCGGAGCTATAACAGGCTAAAAGATTTTGTATGGAAAGTCATGGGCGGTAATACAAAATATGGCGTTAACTCAAGGTCTATTATCAAACAAATTGGTAATGCAGTAAAATCTTCAATCCTGAAAAAGAGCAATTTTTTCGAGGCTTTCAACTTCAGGTATTTCGGACCTACCGATGGGCATGATGTAATACGGTTAACAAAAGTCCTGCGTGACCTTGAAAAGATCGAAGGACCAAAGTTACTGCATATTATCACAAAAAAAGGTAAAGGACTTGAAAAGGCGGAGAAAGAACCTACAACTTACCATTCGCCGGGTGTTTTTGATAAAAAGACAGGTGAAATCAAAAAGACTGAATCTGCTGAGAATCTTCCGCCAAGATACCAGACTGTTTTTGGAAAAACCATCATCGAATTAGCAGAAAAAAATGAAAAGATCATAGGTATTACTCCCGCCATGCCCACAGGTTCTTCATTGAACATGATGATGGAAAAAATGCCTCACAGGGCTTTTGATGTTGGAATTGCGGAGCAACATGCAGTTACTTTTGCAGCAGGATTGGCAGTTCAGGGAATGATACCTTTCTGTAATATCTATTCTACATTTATGCAAAGGGCTTACGACCAGGTAATTCATGATGTTGCCTTGCAAAATCTTCATGTTGTTTTTTGCCTTGACCGAGGCGGATTAGTAGGAGAAGACGGCGCCACACACCATGGAGCTTTTGATTTGGCTTATTTTCGTTCTATTCCAAATATTACTATTGCAGCTCCATTAAATGAGGAAGAACTTCGAAATATGATGTACACTGCCCAGTCAGACAACGTAGGAACATTTTCTATTCGCTATCCAAGAGGCAGAGGTGTAATGCCTGAATGGAAAACACAGTTTAAAAAACTGGAGATCGGTAAAGGACAAAAAATAAGGGATGGAAAGGATATTGTGTTGATAACAATAGGGCATGTGGGTAATTTTGCCATTGAAGCATGTGAAATTCTGGAAAACGAAGGAATAGAAGTTGCTCATTTTGATATGCGCTTTCTCAAACCTATTGATGAAGAAATTCTACATAAAGCATTTAAAAAATTTAATAAAATAATAACAGTTGAGGATGGAACAATAGTAGGAGGATTAGGAAGTGCTGTTCTTGAATTTATGGCAGACCATAATTATCAGGCACAGGTAAAACGACTCGGCGTCCCGGATCATTTTGTCGAACAGGGAAAACCCGAAGAACTTCAAAGAGAATGTGGGTATGATACCGAAGGGATTGTAAAGACAGTGAAAAAACTCTTGTGATTAACGATTGAAGAATTCCTAAGCTTCGAGGATTAACGATTGCAGATGTTTTAATTCCTTATCCGAACGCCTGTCAAACGCAAACGGGTTCATCAATCAAATAATCATTAATCCTTTTCCTAATTTGTTTTACATGTTAAAATCTTTCAACATATTTCACAATTATCATAACTTTGCAAAAAACAAAATTTGAATGCTTATTACCAGACAAAATATACCTCGCTGGCTGATCTTTCTGATCGACATTTTTATAGTTTTATTTTCAATTATCCTTGCATATCTGTTACGATTTAATTTTCATATTCCTGAGATTGAAATAAAACATATACCACAGGTACTTGCCGTCGTTATAGGAATCAGGGCGCTCAGCTTTATTATTTCCAAGACTTATGCCGGTATTATAAGATACACCAGCACGGAGGATGCTGTAAGGATATTTCTTGTCATACTTTCGGGCAGTATTTTATTTGCAGCAGCTAATCTTATCTCGTATTATTTTATTAATGAAAGCTATATCATACCTTTCTCAATAATAATAATTGAGTTTATTACAGTGATTTTTGCCATGATCACTTTCAGAATACTTGTTAAAATGGCATACTTAGAACTGATAAATCCGTCAAGAGAAAAGACTAAAGTAATAATATACGGAGCAGGCGAAGCAGGCTTGATAACTAAACGTGCACTCGACAGGGATGTTGGAACACGAAATAAAGTAACAGCCTTTATTGATGATGATAAAAATAAGCAGGGAAAAAAACTCGAAGGTGTGAATATTTACAGCTTCGAAAAAACGAATGAATTGCTGGAATCCGATACAATTGACAATATCATTATTGCAGTTCAGAAACTGAAACCCGAAAAAAAACAAGCAATTGTTGATGTGTGTCTTGCTTATGACACTAAAGTACTGACTGTGCCTCCTGTTACTAATTGGATTAATGGAGAGCTAAGCTTTAACCAGATTAAAAAAATAAAAATTGAAGACCTGTTGGAGCGGGATGAGATAAAATTGGATGTAGAAAAAATAAGACGGGAATTGACCGGAAAAGTGATCATGATCACCGGCGCTTCAGGTTCAATAGGAAGTGAACTGGTGCGACAAATCCTGAATTTTAATCCAAAAAAAATTGTTCTTATCGATCAGGCTGAGAGCGCTTTGTTTGTCCTGGAAGTTGAATTAACAGAAAAATATCCGTCAGGGAATTTCGAAATCGCTATTACTGATATTTGCAATAAAGTAAGAATGGAAAACGCTTTTAAGATTTTCCAGCCTGAAATTGTTTACCATGCTGCTGCGTATAAACATGTTCCGATGATGGAGAATAATCCGTCGGAAGCGCTATATACAAATATTAAGGGAACGAAGATAGTGGCTGACCTGGCGATGAAATATGGAGTTCAAAAATTTATTATGATATCTACTGATAAGGCTGTAAACCCTACCAGTGTGATGGGAGCTTCCAAAAGGATTGCTGAAATTTACACGCAATCGTTAAACCAGAAAAACGGAACTAAGTTTATTACCACACGTTTTGGAAATGTGCTCGGATCCAATGGCTCTGCTGTAACTCTTTTTAGAAAACAGATAGAGAAAGGAGGCACGGTAATGGTTACACATCCGGAAGTTATCCGTTATTTCATGACAATAACTGAAGCCTGCCGACTGGTACTGGAGGCGGGTATGATGGGAAAAGGCGGCGAGATTTACCTGTTCGACATGGGTAACCCCGTGAAGATAGTTGACCTTGCCAAAAAAATGATAGCATTGTCGGGTTTAGAGATTGATAAGGATATCCAGATTAAGTTTACTGGACTTCGCCCGGGTGAAAAGCTTTATGAGGAGCTTTTAAATAACGAAGAAAACACACTCCCCACGCATCATCCTCAAATCATGATAGGAAAAGTAAGGAGGTATGATTTTAATATGATTTGTGAAGAAATTGAAGAATTAATCTCTCTTTTCGATAAGCAGGATAATACTGCCATTGTCAGGAAAATGAAGCAGATAGTACCGGAATACAAAAGTCAGAACTCGGTCTTTGAAAAGCTGGATGACTGAATATTTACTAATTCGATATAGTTTGCTTTGTTGACAATGATTGTGAAAATTATACACAGAGGTGTCAATGTTTTACTTTTAGCTTTCTCTCTAATTCTTCAATCCGTTTATCTTTTTCTTCGAGGGTTTTATCTTTTTCTTCGATAGCTTTTTCATTTTCCTCAATAGCTTTTTCATTTTCCTCAACAGTCTCTTTCATTTCCCCGATAATCTTTTCTTTTTTTGCAATAATACGTTCCAGATTTTCTAACTCTTTGAGAATTTCGTCTTCAACATCCATTGTTTTTCTGAGTTTAGGCTCTGCTATCGCTTTTTGCAATCTACGAATTACGGGCTGGTATTTTTCAGGGAAATCTTCTTCTTTTATATTTAAAATATGAGTATCTTTTTTAATCGTACTTTGATCAAAAACACTCAAGAGCATCAATAATTCCGATTGGCGTTTGTCTTTTAAATATGGTATTTGAATAATAAAACTGTCGTGGGTGAGACTTTCTATAAATTCTTCTTTTTCTTTAATCACTTCGCCTGAAATAACATTGTAATATTTTCTTGCTACCTTTATAACAGGCGCATCGGTATGAACCAAAGTATGACCGAGAAGATAAATGCTGATGATGGGTAAGGCTCTTGCGTAACTTTCCTCTGGCTCCTCTACTTTATATATATTTTCGTTACTGGCATATTGTTCAGCAAGATATTTTCTGAAACGCATTATGTCGGTTGGGAATTTAGCTTTCTGTATTTCGATAATAACCTGTTTGTAGCCGTCTGTCGTTTTAATCTTTGCCGTAAAATCAAGGCGATATACTGTTAATGACTTTCGTTCTATATCGCTTCGGTATTCTGTTGGACGAAAATCCAGTTCTTCAATTTCTTCTCCGATAATTGCTGAAATTATTAATTTGGCAATTCTGTTATCGTCAAGCAGATATTTGAAAACAACATCATATATTGGATTGGCTATTTGCATTTTTACAGATTTTATAGATAAAACAAAAGTACAAAAAAATGAACAATAAAAGTATTATTTAGCCGATCTTTTCTTTTTATATCCTTTAGTTATACTGAAACGCCCGCCTGAACGAACGGGCAGGCATAAACTTTACAAATGTCAAATTAATTAACTATTTGGCTACAAGTAAAGAGTGTCTCAGTTTTTTTGCAATCTCGTTCAGTGTCAGTTTATTTTAACGATTGATAAGCGAAAGTGATATCAGACGTATTCTTTCAACAATCCCGTTCTTTCGTTAAATTCCATGATCTCTTCGTCCCATTCGTCCACTTTGGCATAATGCGATTTCCAATAGCTATCATCATACCATTGGGCATTCAGTTCTTCCACAGTTTTTCCCTGTTGCTCAATCCATGTGAAATACTTAAGATTGTGCATTCGCCTTTTCTCATAATAGGTCATTTCAATAATATGATCAATATTTAACCCCATTATATCTGCTTCAAAACTAACGGCAGCAGTCTTTTCATCAAAAGCGCCGTGTTTTTCCCTCTCTTCAATTAGCCTCGACTGGTACATTTCCATTGAATCCGTTGCCACTGTGAAGATCACATCATTCTCGTTCATCTCGTAGTATTTTGCAAGTTTGATGGAACCCATCAGATTTGCAATTGAGGAAATACCCAGAAGGTCGAGTTTGTCAACTAAGCCCGGATCGACACCAACTTCATTTTTCAGGAAGTCTTTACCTGAAGGCTCGTTGAAAAGTCTCATAATGCGCATGTTTGGTTCATCGTCAATTCCGGCGACCAAATCCATATTTTTTATATTGTGTATCCAGGGTACATGTTTGTCTCCAATACCTTCAATGCGATGCTCTCCATAGCCATTAAGAAGTAAGGTAGGGCATTGCAGCGCTTCGCCGGCGCAGACTTTCACTAATGGGAATTTCGCCCTTAAATAATCAGCACTGCCAAGCGTTCCTGCGGAACCTTGCGTAAGAAAAATACAACTGAACCTGTCGTTTTCATTTTTTACTGAATTAAAAACCTCTTCCATTGCAGGTCCGGTAACTGCGTAATGCCAAAGAGAATTCCCGATTTCATTAAACTGGTTCAGATTTACAATTTCATCACCTCTTTCGGCTAACAATTCCTTAACTTTATCGTAGATCTCTTTTACATTGCTTTCACTGCCAGGAGTGGCAAACACTTCTGCCCCGACTTTGTGCAGCCAGTCAAACCGCTCCTGCGACATCCCTTCGGGTAAAACGGCAATTGAATCGCAGCCAAGCAGATATGAATCGTAAGCGCCGCCTCGGCAATAATTTCCAGTTGAGGGCCAAAGGGCTTTTTGTCTTGTCGGATCAAAACGTCCGTCAACTAATTTTTCTACAAGAGGCCCGAAGGTTGCTCCCACTTTATGTGAACCGGTAGGAAAAAATTTTCCGATTAGCATAATAATCCTCGCTTTTACGCCTGTTAACTCCGAAGGCAATTCAATATAATTAACATTGCCGAATCCTCCACCGAATTTCACAGGTTCGTTTTTCCATGTAATGCGGTACATGTTCAGTGAATTCAAATCCCATAAACCGATATTTTCAAGTTTCTCCCTGATCTTTTCAGGGATCAGTTCCGGGTTGCGCATTTGTTTATAAGTGGGGATTATTATATGTCGTTCCCTGCACCTTTTTATTGTATTTTCTAAAACTTTTTCTTTGTTGTTCATAATATTTATTATTGAATTTAATTTGCATTTTTAATCCCCCTAACCCCCTTTACAAAGGGGGAATCATTTCGTGTTCATTTTAAAAAGAGGGAATTATTTGGTGTCTCCTTTGAAAAGGAGGAATTATTTGGTGTTCCCTTTTCAAAAGGGGAATTGTTTAGTGTTCCCTTTGAAAAGGGGGAATTTGATTGATCTGAATTAAACCCCTTTGGCATATTTGAATTGTTACGTAACTAAATTTTATTGATTAAAACGTTTTGCTGTGATATTATTATTTTAGCCTAATTTAATTTATCATTTCTATATTAATATCCACTTTTTTTTCTAACGCAGCAATCTGTTACAATGAGAAACTTTAATATATTAATGAATTAGCTCCCTGCATTATAATACTCATCTCTGCTGCTTTCTGTAATCTGATCTCAAAATCATCTTCTTCTAATATATAAAGATCAATTATTTCAAAAGTTTCTTTATCCAGTATTACTAAAAATGTGTCTGATTCAAAAGTAAAATTCTCAGAATCATCTAACAGGCTCACCAATTGCCCGTTTTCTTTGCAATATAAAATTATATCTCCATCCGATCTTTCAAGAAAATACCCTTCATCATCAGCATCAAATGCTTTCCTGTTAAGATATAAATGAGGCTTTTCTTTATAAGGAGAGCCGGATGAAGGACAAAATGTAGTGCAATTTCCACATTCGTTGCACCAGTCGGCGATATGAAGAATTTGGTATTTCTGGCTTACTTCAAATTTTTGATCATCTGTAATTTCTTCAGTATCGTTCTTAACTATTATTTTTTGAAGATTATATTTTACCGGTTCAATCTGATAAGAAAATAGAGCAAGGTTTGGGCAAACCGTAACACATAAGTTGCAAACTTCATCACAAAGCAAACATCTTGACGCCTCTTTTATAGCGTCATCTTTGGTTAAAGTGGGTGTTACGAGATTGAAGTTTTTACGATCATCAAGCGCTGTTTCCTTTACTGCAACAGGGTTGATTTTTCTTGTCCTGTTCAATAAATGTTGATTCAGGTTAATTAATTTTCTTGTGTCCTGAAATTCCAAATTAAATTCTATTCCGGCTTTCTCAATAATTTTCAGAGCAACATTTTTACCATCGGCAATTGCATTGATAGCTGTGGAAGCACCGCGCAAGGCATCTCCTCCAATAAATAAATCGGGTATTTGTGTTTCGTAGTCGCCTGGTTCCGATTTTAGTAAATCCGGATCAAAAAAATCAATAGCCGGTTCCTGTCCGATGGCAGGAATTATGGTATCGAATTCAAGTTCAAATTCAGAACCGGGAATCTTCACGGGGCTGGGTCTGCCGCTATTATCCTTTTCTCCAAGTTTCATTTTACAACATAAAAGCGATTTTACTTTTCCATTTTCAGTATTGATCTTTATCGGGTCTGTCAGTTCCATGATTTTCATCCCTTCATCCATTACAGCTTTAATTTCGTTGACGTCTGCGGGCATCTGTTTGATGGTTCTTCTATAAAGAATAGTAACAGTTCCATTTTCTCCTACAAGCCTGTATGCTGTCCGGGCTGCATCCATAGCAGTATTGCCACCGCCGATAATAGCTACATTCTTTCCAATTACAGTAGGTTTACCCTTTTTTACATCAAATAAAAACTGCAATGGGTCAAGAACTCTATATGCTTCAATGCCTTCAATATTGAGTTTTGTAACGCTTTGCGCTCCTGTGGAAATATAAATATAGCTGCTTTTACTTCTTATTTGTTCAAATTTTTTCGAGTCTATGTTTTCCTGATAATGAACTCTAACTCCCAGACTTTTTATTCTTTCAATATCAATGTTTATGGCTTCATCGGTAAGTCTGAAGGAAGGAATTGCGCCTGAAACCATTCCGCCGGGCTTTGTTTTTGTTTCATAAATATCAACTTCGAAACCGGCGGAAACAAGAAAATATGCACAGGATAAACCTGAAGGTCCTGCACCGATAATGGCACAAGTCCTACAAGGTTTTAGGGTTGGCTGAAGAGTTGGCGAAACCTTACAGGTCTGGTCATTGTAAAAGCCAACATCAGACCTGCAAGGTTTTGCCTTACGCTGCAAGCTCCATAAAACCTTACAGGTCTGTTCGGTGATAAAACGCTTTATTTCTCTTATTAATACAGGGCTGTCGTAATTTATCCTTGTACATTTTGTCTGACACAGATGATCGCAAACCATTCCTGTTGTGTTAGGAAATGGATTGGTACGCATAATCACATCAAAAGCCTTTTCAAAATTGCCATTTGCAGTGTAATACATATAATCCGGGATGCCCTGGTTGGCAGGGCATGTATCAATGCAGGGAGCATGGATGCAATCAAAATAACCCAGTTGCCTGTGTGTTTTAATATCTAACTCCTGAAAACCGGTTTTTCTATACCTTTTATCCTGAAGTGTTTGATCGGCATAAGAATTCAGGTTGTCTAACGCAGATACCCTGATGTTTGTATCCTTCTTTTTACTCTTTGCAATTATTAATTCATTTATTGAAGAAGTATCTGTTTCAGGAAAAGCAGATTTTAATTCTTCTAAGTACTGATTAAGCCTGCCGTAACCGCCGGGTTTTAAAATATCAGTACAAACAGTAACCGGACTAAGCCCGCAAGCAACAACGCCGGAAACATTAAAAGCGTCAACGCCACCTGAAAGAGAGATGTCGAGTTTTCCGCCAAAATCGTTTTGAAGTTTTCTTGCCAGGTTTACAGAAACAGGATGGAGCGCTCTGCCGCTCATGTACATCATTTTTTCATTTGAGGAGAAAACCTCTTTATGGTTCAGGCTTTCGAGGGTATTGGTAAGTTTAAGCCCGAAATGAACATTGTAGTCTTTGGCTGTATTATGCAGATTTCTGATGATTTTTACGGCATCATCGTATTTCAAATCATGCTCAAAAGCAATATCAGGAACTTCCGTTTCAAAACCTGAATTATTAAGAATATTTCGTAAATCCTCTTTTCCAATCAAGGTAGGGTTGAGCTTGATAGTTGTATGCAGCCTTTTTTCTTCAATCAGGTATCGTCCGATTTTTTCTATCTCATCAGGCGGGCAGCCGTGCATGGTCGAAAGTGTTACATTATCGGAAATGCGAGGGTTGATGCTCAGATTAACGATATTTGGATAAATATCTTTTACGGTTTTTATCTTTTCCTGCATTTCTTCTGATGAATCCATCATTTTTTCGAAGAACCACTGAACGTTCTCCTTTAATATCCCTGCATAGTCGTATCCCACGCTCATATTGAAAATTGCACCTAATTCATTATTATTTTCCCAATTGAATTTATCTTTTAAAACGTGAATTAAAATCCATGCATTAAGATACTGGTCGTAAGATTGTGCGATTTTCAGTTCCTGCGACCATTCGCAGTTATAACCTTCATCCTGCATATCGATACAGGGTTTGGAAATCTCAAGTTCATCAAGGGTTTGTATGGTTTTGAGTTCGATAAAACGTGCTCCGGTAAGCCAGGCTGCCACGATATTTTGTGAAAGTTGTGTATGTGGTCCGGCTGCAACACCTATTGGTGTTTCGAGCAATTGACCAAATCTTTGAAGGCGAAAAGGATCATTTTTTTTTGGATTGAAAAGCACTTCTTCAGGAAGACCAAATAGTGATTGTTTTTTATCAAGCTGGTCTAAAAAAATTTCAAAAAGCTTTCTAAATGGTATGATGGAGAATTTATCTGTCATTTTGTAAATAAATCAGGTTAAATGTTTTCCTTTGAGATTCCATACGATTCATCTTGCTCAACATTACCCAACGGTTCAATATGGATAAGAACATCATAAATGTTCTCAATGTTATCTTTTAATTTTTGTTCGACTTGCTTTGCAATTTCATGTGCTTCTATCACTTTTATATCTTTATCTACTTCAATGTCCAGGGCAATCAGAACCATATCTGCAATTTTCCTTACTCTTATCCTATGTGGATTGTGAGCACCTTTAACTTGATCGATGTATTTAAAAATTTTAAAATAAATAGAAGTATCCTTAATCCCATCCATCAGTTCAAGGCTCGTTTCTTTATAAATGCCAAAAGCAACCCGGATAATCCAGATACTTACTGCTGTTGCAATGAGAATATCAAAAACCGGCATTTCCAAAATAAATGTAAAAATTAAGCCAATTAAAACAGAAAGGGAAATGATAATGTCGTTTCGCATGTTTTTAGCATTGGCAAAAATCATTGAACTTTTTGTTCTCTTTCCTATTTTATATTGCCAATAAAAAAGAATACCCTTTCCGAAAATACTAAAAACAGTAACATATATTGCAATAATGGAAGGCATTTCGCCCGGTTCTCCGGAAATCAGTCTTGAAATTGTTGAAATAAGTAATTGTGCTCCTGCAAAAAAGATAATAAATGCCACCACTTTTGTAGCTATTGTTTCCGCTTTTTTGTAGCCATATGGATATTTACTATCCGGTGGTTTGGAAATAATGCGTGCCGTGAACAGTGTTATGAAAAATGAGAGTATATCAGTGGTGGTGTCAATTCCATCAGCAATTACAGCAAAGCTTCCTGAAATAAATCCTATAACGATTTTTAGTATTGCCAGTATGGAATTACCAATGATCCCGATCCAGGATGCTTTTTTTAACTCATACGATCTATCGTGCATTATTTCCGGGTATAAAGTTTTTTTATTTCATTTGAAAACGACTCAATTGATGCAAAAATAGTAAAGATTTTATAGCTTTGTAAAAGTTAAATTTTTTTGACCAGTATGAGCTCATGTGTAATTCTTGCTGCCGGACTTTCAAATAGAATGGGTAAAAAAAAACCTTTACTTCAGTTTAATAATGAATTAACTTTCCTGGAAAAAATTGTTTTGGTATATAAGTCATGGGGAATTGAGAAACCGGTAGTTATAGTAAATCGTGATGTGTTATTTAAGGTTAATCAATTGAAATCACAATGGCTGGGAGATTGTAAATTCGTATTAAATCAACACCTGGACTATGGAAGGTTTTATTCGATTAAGTTGGGATTAGAAAAAGTAAAGTATAATTCGCCTGTTTTTATTCAGAATGTGGATAATCCTTTTATTAATCATTATATACTTCAACTTCTGTTCGATCAGTTGGTAAAAGGCGATTTTGCAGTTCCGGTTTACAAGGGTAAGGGAGGGCATCCTGTTTTATTATCAGAAAAAGTAATAACAGATATTATCGCAGAAAAAGAACATGACTTGAATTTCAGGGATTTTTTAAAAGGCTATTCGAAGCAAAAAGTTGAGGTTGATGATGAGACTGTGTTGGTTAATATTAATACTATGGAGGAGTATGGAAATTACTTTAGAAATTATAAATTTCGATGTCATTTTTCCTAACAGTTGCAAACTGTTAGGTGCTGAGTATTTTAAGCACATCTAAGCTCACAAAATTTTCCGAACCAATAATTGTACTCTAAAAAAAGGCATCCTTACAAAGCTTTGTTTTGGTTCGATGATCTGAATAATTATGGGGTTGTGCAACGATTACCATTGTTACCCAACGTAATTTATTCTTTAGCATAATATGCGTCAATTCTGTCACCAACATTTTTCTGCAAATTTCGATACCAAAACGCATAATCATAACGATGATATACGCCTTCGGAGTAAGAACCGATATCGAGGTCTTCCCCATCAGGGATCGTGGTGGTAAGTGCGCCTGTTTCCATATCTATTTGTGCGCCGCAATAATGGTTCACTTCGCGGATAAATTCACCGGTTTCATCGTTGAAAAATACAGCCCCTAAATTCTGTGTTGAATCAGCAGGAGTGCTGTCAGTTTTCCAGTTGAGAGGGTTGATGCAGTGTGCACCGTCCATCAGCATAGGCCCGCCTGCCGAAGTTACAGATTGCGAATTGTAAGTAATCACTACCCCGACATCAGTGGCATTTTGTGCGGCAGTTAAAACTGCTGTAGAAAGATCAACATCAGTTACGGTATATCCAATCAAATAAGCAGCCACCATACGATTGCGTAATTCTGCATCATTACCGAATCGATTTTTTATCAACTCGATTAAAGTCATTGTTCCCTGACTATGACCAGCAATTATAAAAGGGCGATCATTATTAAGATTTTCAATATAATAATCGAAAGCATCTTCCACATCTACTGCACCTTGTTTAAATTCCTCTGTGTCGGTAGCAAGCCCGCCACCCGACATAGTGTGCCGAGAAGCAGTAATCGGCAATATAAATTACTGCATGCTGTAATTAAGATGGTGGAAACCAGTTGTAAGGTTGACCCACCGAAGTCGTTGTACAGGCGATGGCTTCAAACTACCTAAAGGTGCTGTAGTA
>JADHVR010000096.1 GCA_016783885.1 Bacteroidales bacterium | reverse complement strand
AATGGACGCGTAGGAACTAATTGCCTTTCCATTTGCATAGCGGTAACAACGTTTTGAAATTTTCCGTATCCATATCTTGGAATAAGTGTCGGGTCGAAAAGATCAAATCCTGTTGCAATAATTACGGATTTAATCCTAATAGTGCTTCTTTTTTCTTCCTGAGTAAAATCAATTGCATCGGCAGGGCAAACTTTTTCGCATAATCCGCAAAGACTGCAATTTTCAATATCTATTGCTGCTATTCGCGGATTGGCAATACTAAATGGTATATAAATCGCTTTTCTACCTACTAAATCCCATTGATACTGGTCTTCTACAACTACAGGACATTTTTCTTCACATATCTGGCAACCGGTACAATCATCCGTAACATATCTTGGTTTTTCAACAAGAATAGCTGAAAAATCATTTTCAGAATGTTTTTCAATATCCTCAATTACACTATTAGTAAAAATTGAGATGTTCGGATGCCTCGCCGTTTCCGAAACTTTTGGTGTTGTGATACATGCGCCACAGTCGAGCGTTGGAAAAACCTTGCTAAGATGAATCATTTTCCCGCCTATCGAAAGGTCTTTTTCTACAAGTATTACTTTGTAGCCGATGTTAGCAAGGTTTAAAGCCGCTTCTTCACCGGCTATACCACCACCAATCACAAGTACATCAAATTCGTTTGATTGTGTCATACTTATTGACATATTTTATAATAATTATTTCTTTTGCTCCTTGATAACCGAGACAATAAATCTAGTTAGATAAAGCGTTAACAAAATTCTTCATGTGTTTAACAAAAGGTTCGGAACAAACAGAACATATTGCAGCCATTTTAAGTTTTTCAGGGCCTATCCCTTTTTCTTTCATTAAATCATGTGTTCGTTTAACTAATTCTCCGGTTCTTTCCGTACAAGTTTCACTATATGGGCAATCGGTTCCGTCTGCAGCAATAAATACTCCGTCAAAACCTTTCTCAAATGCATGTAATATCCACCTTGATTTGATGGCGCTTGAACATGGTACATTGACAGTGTACACTGTTGGCGGGTAGTGTTTTTTCAGAAGACCCGCCAAATCAATAGCGGGATCTGAAATTTTTTCCGTAGAAAATACAAGAATTTTTGGAGCGGTTTTATTTTCCTCCATATCTATTATCCTTTTTTCAAATAGATTTTAAAATAACCTGATTCTTCAACAGTGCCAAGATATTCATTACCCTTTTTATTAGCCCATTTGGGAATATCACGTTTTGTTCCTTCATCGGCAGAAAGGACTTCCATAATTTCTCCCGAAGCAATAGTTCCAATTGATTTTTTTGCTTCCAATAAGGGTCCCGGGCAAGCTGTGCCCCTTGCATCAACAGATTTATTAACTGTTAGATTGTTTAATTCTTCTTGTGTCATGATCTATAAAATTTAAAGTTTATATAAATAATTGAATTTTACTTTCTTCGGCATCAACTAAGAATGTTGCAACTCCACAAATATTAAGATGAGGATAATCAATCAATTCTTCTTTTTTAATTCCCATTAAATCCATCGACATTTCGCAAACATTAATTTCAACGCCAAGTTCTCCGGCTGTTGTAAGCATTTCTTCAAGTGAAGCAACATTTTTCTTTTTCATCAAATTTTTCATCATTGATGTTCCCATGCCACCCATATTCATTTTTGATAATTTCACCTTTGAACTGCCTTTGGGTAACATTATTCCAAACATTTTAGACATAAAATCTTTGCCTGTTACTTTTTTCTTTTTGTCGCGTAAAGCAGCACTTGCCCAGAATGTAAAGAACAATTTAACCTTCATGTCCATTGCAGTTGCACCTGTGGCAATTATCAATGCTGCAAGGAGTTTATCCAATTCACCAGAGAAAACAACGATAGATAATTGGTCTTTTGTGACTTTCTCTAATAGAGATACTTTTTCCTGTAACTCTTTAATCTGTTTTTCTATATTCTCCATAATATTACTTATAATATTTGTAAAAAATGTTTTTACAAAAGTAATAATTATAATGAGATATACAGATGTTTAAATGTTTGCATATATTAGATAAACATATGTATGTCTGCCTCTTCGGCAGATGTAAGATATTCGCCTATTCCGCATATATCATCTACAAGATCATTAAAGTCTTCTAATTTTTCGCCACCCCATATTTTTCCGGCAAGACTACAGATGTATATTTTTACATTTGTCAAATCTTTAGCCATCTCGAAAAATTCATACCATGTAGAAACTTTTATCCTTTCCAATGAACTTATGAATTCATCTTTTAAATGAGAGGCTTCAGCCAGATTATCAATCTTGTCTTCGTTTCCTTTTATAAAAGCACGAGCGCCTTGAAGCAAGACAAAAACTTCTACATCCATATCATCGGCTGCTGCCCCACTGAGGATCACTCCTGCTGCTGTTAATTTATCAAGGCTTCCTGAAAAAAGCCCCATACATAATTTTGCCATAATTTATTTTTTTTATAGAATTGTTATTTGTACAATGTGTAAATGCGTAAATGATTAAATGCTTAAATGTTATTTACCATTTTGCTGTTTTATCATTCTATCATCCGCCGCAACCACCTGATTCCTCTACTTTCGGCGCTGGTTTGCCACCTGTATCACCTTCTCCTTCTTCAATCAGTTCGGGGAATGTTTCATTCCATTCCTGCCAACCACCGTCAACAAGGTAAACCTTATCATATTTTAGTAGTTTTAAGGTTGGGCAAGCTAAGGATGCCCGGTCAACAGTTTGAGAATAAACATATATTGGTTCTCTCCTGTTTGAAATTTTATTTGAAAATTCTAACACTCCTCTCGGAATATTTATTGCTCCGGGTATATGTCCTTCGATAAATTCTTCTTTTTCCCGGCAGTCAATAATTTTATAATCACCTTCTATATCAAGAATTGTTTTCAGGTCATTTACCGTAACTTTTGTGATGCCTGCTTGTGCATCACTAACCATTTGACCGACATTATCGTAACTATTATTCTTTTTTGAACCACAGCCCCCAATAATTATAACTAATAATAAAAGAAAAAAGAACTTATAAGTTTTCATTATTAAATGGTTTAATTGTTAACTGAAAGTTATTTTGTTTTCCATTCATTCCATGCACCATCATATATTTTTACATTCGGATAATCAAGCATTGATGTCATAGCCATAAAAACTATTCCGGCACGAGCGCTTGTTGCACAATATAAAATGATTTCTTTATCCGGTGTAATTCCCGCCCCTTTTAAAAGTACTGTAATTTCTTCCGGCGATTTTAATGTGCATGGTTCTTCATTTATAATATTTTTATATTCAAAGTTTATTGCACCATCAATATGTCCTTCATCAAATTCTTTTTTGCTCTGGACATCAACAATCACTACTTTCGGATTATTCAGGTTCGATTTTACATATTCATAAGTGGCTAATATTTTTCCGTCCGGCGACGGAGTAAATGTTACTTCTTTTATTTTAGTAGGATATTTAGTAACAGGTTTTTTGGCTACCCGCCATGCTTTCATGTGTCCATCTAAGATTTTTACATCTTTACAACCGAGATATTTCAATATCCAGTATAATCTTCCGGCATTAACGCCTTTTCCATTATCATAAATGATAATTGTCTTATCTTTATCTATTCCTTTTGCCCCAAGTTGTTTTGAAATTTCCTCCGGGCTTTTCATAATACCTTTAATATCTCCGGATTTATAAAGTGTTGTTAAATCTATATTAACAGCATCTTTGATATGCACTTTTGCATAATCGCTTGTTTTTCTGGTTGAAACTAATACAACATTGTCATTACCCATTATTTTAGCAGTTTCCTTAGCGGAAATTAAATCACCTTGTGCAAATGATTCTGTATTAAATAACAGTATTATGGATAAAAATAATCCAACTAATAATTTGATTTTACTCATAACTTAATTTTTTAAATAATTAATAATTTTATTATTTTTTTTAAATTTAAGATATTATCCGCCACAGCCGCTTTCTTCCTGTTTTGTTCCGCTTCCGAAATCAAAATCAGGGTCCCATGCAATAATTCCTCCCGAAAGGTTTTTGACATTCGAATATCCAAGCTCATTTAATGCTTTAGCAGCTAAAATACCTCTGTCACCTTTTTTGCAATAAATAACTATATAGGCATCCTTGTCGGGTGTATATAAAAATTCTTCTTCCCAAAATGCGTCATCACCTATTTTGAATTCAAGAACTCCGCGGGGTATTAATATTGACCCTGGAATATTCCCTTTTTTATATTCTGCAGGTTGACGAACATCAATAAGAAGAAAATCTTCCTGATTTCCAATTTTATTGTTTAATTCGTCAACTGTAATTTTTTCAATATATGGTTTAGTATCTGCCGCTAATTCTTTACCATTCTCATATATATTCGTACAGCCTGAAATAAATATTAAAATAAATAAGGCTGATATCCATTGGAATAATTTAATTTTAATCATGATCGTATAATTATGGTTAAATTAATATGCACTAAATTTTCCGGTTTTTTCATTCCATTTAACAAATACATACCATATCAGGATAATTAATACAATAAGAGCAAATGCTCCGGAATATCCTAAATAATCGGGAAGATAGTTTTTAAAATCCCAACTTTGCGGAATTGCAGCAACAATCGGGGGAACAATAAATAATTTTGATATTGGAGAAATAATAAGGAATCCGAGGGCTGAAGCCCACAATTTAACCTGTCCTTCGCCAACTCGCCAGAGTGTTCCAACAGCACAGCCACCGGCTATTGTCATACCAAGGCCAAAAATAAAACCACCTATTGCTGCCCTAAAGAAGAAATGAGGGAAGACCCATGTCATTTCCCTTGTACGGAGCGCTACATCTCCAACACCGATACCAAAATATTTTATTATGGTAAATCCGAATAATCCAACAAGCAATCCTGCCATCACACCCACAGAACCATCAGCTTCGCCCGTCATAAAAGGATCACGGAAAGCCTTTACAATACAAAATCTTGAGCGCTGGCTTATCAAACCCATAAGCATACCTATAATAATAAACCAGGTCATTATCTTATTTCCACCTGAATATTGGTATGCAATTATTAAAGTTATTATTAACGCTATCCAACCTGCCCATTTTTGCCAAATACCGCTTTTGCCGGTACCGGCTAAGAAAGTAAAACTTTTCCCGCTGCTGAATCCCGGAAATTTTTCCATTTCCCACATAAGGTATTTTAAGGCGACAATAACTCCAAGAAACAAACCGATGGTAAAGATTACTGCCCCTCCCGACATAGCCGGCATACCACTGAAAAATGCTCCAATTGTACAGCCTATGCCAAAGGTTGCTCCTAAGGCCATCAAACCTCCTCCGATGAATCCTTTAATTAATTCTCCTTTTGGAGGAATCCTAAAAGCAAATTCCTTTGATAAAAGAGCGCCTATAAATGACCCAATCACAAGGAAAAGGCATAACATACCATAAAAGCTTGCATTTAAATGTGTTGAGTTTTCCAAGCCAAATATTCCGATAAGCCTGTACACATTTTCACCAAAGTTGTTAATTCCTCCGCTTGCTCCCCAGGGGCTTTTTATTGCAAAAAGCAGAATATTTAATGTACCTAATACTATTCCTCCAACCCATACGGGCCAGTGCTTCGCAAAAAAAGTCTTAAATAACTGGCCTAATACGCCGGTTTCTTTGCTTTTTTCTGACATTTCTACCTCCTATTTCTTTTGTATCAGAAAACGAGAAATCCCACCTGGTAATTCGCTTTCATCCAATAAAGTATTTCCGGTTTTATTACACCATCTCGGTAAATCCGATTTTGTGCCGGGATCAGTTCCAAGCATCTCAAGGACTTCACCCGATTTAAGCCCTTTTACAGCTTTTGCTAATTTCATCATTGGCATAGGACATGAAAGCCCTTTACAATCCAGTGTTTGATCAACTTTAGTTTCCATTTTTTTGCTAATTTTTATGATAAATAAATAAAGGGGCAAATCTGATAATTAAATTTATCCTTATAAAGAAATGCTAAATGATACATTTCTTAAATTGCAATGAAAAAAATCAATACCAATAATGACATGAATCATTTTATTTAATGATTTAATTGTATATTTGCGAATTAAAGTAAAAAAATTGAATCAATTTGAAATAAACTGATGGGGAATAATTTTTTACACAATAGTTGTACGGTAAGCCTGACACAAACACAATGTTTTGATTTACTTTCTGCAGAAGAAATGCAGGAGATTGAAGAAAACCTGGTAGAGGTTTCATATAAAAAAGGAGAAACAATTGCAAAACAAGGTTCATTTGCAGCATATATAATATGTTTATCTAAAGGTCTTGTAAGAATATATGTTGAGAATTTTAAAGAGACCCTGATTTTAAAAATATTATCATCCGGTAACCTTATAGGATTGCCATCATTATTTGAAGAAAATAATGTATTTCCATATTCGGTTCTTGCTTATGAGGATTCTTCAGCGAAATTAATTGATATTAATGTTTTCAGGAAAATCGTTAAGAATAATGCAAAATTCGCCTATAAAATAATAGAAATATTAAGTGCAAATACCATTCAATTGTATGGGAGGTTTTTTTGTTTTGAGAAAAAACAATCGTATGGACGTTTAGCTGATATTATTCTTTGTTTGTCAGGCTATATTTATAAAAGTAAAAAGTTTGAACTTTTACTTTCCCGGAAAGAACTCGCAGAACTTGCCGGAATGTCAACCGAGAGTGTTATTAGAATTATGAAAAAATTTAAAGATGAGGGACTGATATCAGAAAACGGAAAAACAGTAAAGATTATTAACTATGATTTATTAAGTAAAATTAGCCAACATGGTTAGGCAATTATACTGAAACGCATACATACGTACTAACTTCGTGTCGTAAACTCTACTACAACCCATTTAATAAACTTGCTGCAATTAAGCTGGTCATACCATAATAATTTTGCATTTAGGAATTGATTAATAAACAAACTATCTAATGCCATTATTGTTAGAAACAGAGATAAAACCAAATCATAAAATAAAATGATTTAAATCAATATTAAATTGATTTATCTCATTTATTTTTAAAGCCAATACCCCCCTTACCATTTTAAAGCGCAAAAAAAAGATTATATTTTTGCTCACTTAAATTTCTTAACAAAAAGGAAGATAGATATATTATATAATTCAAATACGTGTTATTAAATTAAATTATTAAATTTTATGAAAAAGTTATTAAATTTTACATGGGTTCTTGCAGTTGTATCTACTATAATTTTAGTAAGTTGCAGTGATAAAAGTGATGAGCCACAACCATCAGCACAAAATCGGTTTGATGTTTTAAAAAATTATTTAAACAGTCAGAACATGGATTTGGATGATATTCTTACTGATTGGATAACAACCGCAGAAGATGTGTACACAGTTATGACAGACGTTGATCCTTTAAACGACTATTTCATTATTGATATTCGTAAAGAAGAAGATTATAGTGCCGGTCATATGGAATGGGCAGTAAACTCTACATTAGGAGGTATTTTAGAAACAGCACAAGATGCAGGCGGAAAACCTATAATTGTAGTATGTTACTCTGGCCAAGCTGCGGGGCATGGCGTTGTAGCTCTTCGTTTGAGCGGATACACCGATGCTAAAGTAATGAAGTGGGGAATGAGCAGTTGGAATTCGGCAACAGCAGGTCCATGGAATTCACACACTGGTGATGCAGCAATCGGTGATGGAAACTGGATAAATCCTCCGGGTAGTATTCAGGGTAATACAGCACATAATACACCGGAAGTTAATTACACAACTACTGATGGTTCTGAAATTCTCAAGGATCAGATATTAATATTACTTAGCGGTGGTTTTTCAGGTGTGTCTGGTGTAGATGTGCTTGCAAATCCGGCTGATTATTTTGTTAATAATTTTTGGGAGGTCGCTGATATTGAGCAATATGGAAATATTAAAGATGCTTGCAGGATTAAACCGCTTACACTTGGCACCGGCGAATATGTTTACCTTGATCCTAATGCAAAGGTAGTTACTTACTGCTGGACAGGGCATTCTTCTTCAATAGTTACAGCATACCTCAAAGTGATCGGATATGATTCATACAGTTTGACATACGGAACAAACAGCATGATTTATACAAATCTTGAAAGTAATAAATGGGGACCAACTCAAATAATGGAATATCCTTTAACACAATAAAAACAATAAAAACAAAAACAAACAAAAAAATAAACGACATGAAAAAATTTCTGTTTTTAATTTTAAGTATTGTATTACTTGCACCGGCAGCAATAAATGCCCAGGGTTGTATGGAAGCAACTTCTGATGAAGGTGTTAGTGTAGTTGGTTATATTCAGCCACAATGGACTTACGATGAAGCTAATGGCGATTATAACAACACCTTTATGTTTAACAGGGCAAGAATTGGTGTTACCGGTTCTATACCTTATGATTTCAGTTATTATGTAATGGCGGAATTAAGCCCGACTTTAAAAGGCCCCTATCTTTTGGATGCCTTTATTACATGGAGTAAGCTTGGCCCGTTGGCAAATGTTACTGTCGGTCAGTATAAAGTACCTTTTGGTCTTGAGCTTTCAACACCATGCCAGTCTTTACATACAATAAACAGGTCTTTGGTAGTAAGTGAACTTGCCAGTCCTTTTCGTGATATCGGTTTAATGATCTGGGGCGGAACTGGTTTTGGATTGCGTGAATCAGATATTCTGAAATGGAAACTCTCATTTACAAACGGAACAGGTATGAATAAAATTGACAATAACAGGTTTAAGGATATTACAGCACGTATTATTATTTCTCCGTGGGATTTCATGGATATTGGCGGTAGTTATAAATATGGAAAAGTACTAAAAAATGACGAATCCGATAAACTTGTTCGCTACGGCGCTGATATCTCGGTTGAAAAATGGAATTTCCTTGTTCAGGCTGAATACATCGGAGGAATTGATGACGGATTTAAACTTGAGGGCGGTGGTTGCGGTCAGGATCCGACAATTGTACCGTTTGATGGCAAAATAAACAAAGAAGGGTTCTTTGTTATGGCATTATATAATACTCCATGGAACCTTCAACCTGTTTTTAAATATGAAAACTATGATCCCGATACTGATGTTGATAACACCATGAAAAATTCATATACAGTAGGTTTGAATTATTTCTTCAATGATTGGACAAGGTTGCAAGTGAACTATGTTATTAATGATTATATCAGTATTGACCTGCCAAATAATTTATTCATGGTTCAGTTGCAGGCTAAATTTTAATTATTTTACGAATTATTTAAAGTAATTCTTATATAATCTTCAGCAGGATTGGGATATACAGTTATATTATTACTTTCTATTTCATCATCATAATAAGATGTTTATATTTGTAAAAAATTTAGTTAATTATAAAACTAATTATTATGAAAAATTTTGTAATTATTTTATTAGTTTTTTCGGCAATTGCTAAAGTAAACGGACAAGACAAGGTAATTGCAGGTTGGACATTTCCCGATACATATCCCACTGTGGTTGCCGATACAGGAACTTCTTCCAACATGGGTCAAGAAATTGTTGCCTTGGGAACAAATGCTATCGAGTTCGAAAACGGATATACAACCAAAGCAGCACAAACTACCGGATGGCAAAACGGTCAGGATTATAAAGCGTGGTATATAGAGGCAAATACTACAGGTTTTGATAATATCACTCTCAGCTCCCGGCAAAAGTCGGTTGGGAATGCTCCCGGCCCAAAGAACTTCAAGATACAGTACTGGATTGGAATAAACGGGACAGTGGAAGACGTTCCAGGTTCAGAAATCGTTGTTGAAGATGACTGGGAAACAGGTTTTCTTAATAATTATCCTTTACCTGCAGAATGTAGTAATAAGCCTCACGTTTTTATCATGTGGATAATGACAACAAATGAGGCATCCGGTGGCGGTCCTGTCCTGGAGGACGGAATATCAAAAATTGATGAGATTTTTGTACGGGGAAATGAAACAAATAGCATTGAGGAATCGCAGCTTTCAAAATTTGTTGATATTTTCCCTAATCCATCATCAGGAATTTTTAATATTAAATCAGAAAAAAACATCGAATATATTTCTGTATATAATATTAACGGTGCTGTTGTGAAGGAAGCCGGTTTGAATAAAAAAAGCTATGAAATTGATATTTCTTGTCTGCCAAAGGGAAATTATATGATTGGAATTAAGTTGGAAAATGAAAACTCACTTATGTTCTGGAAAATCAATCTCAGGTAAATTTTAGTTAATCATAAAACATCCACGAAATCCCAAACCTGAAGCCTCCGTCTTGCATAGGGTAAGAAGGGACAGTAAAATAGCTGAAATCTTTAAAAAGAAAACCCAGATTATGATATTTTAAAAATAGTCTTGCCCTTTTAATTTGTAGGTTTAGAAACACATTAGCGTATATATAGTCTCCAACTTCTTTCTCATTTTGAATATAAAAGCTTTTTGTTGCAGGCATATATGAATACCCATAATAGCTCGTATTGTAAAATGCATCAATACCTGTTTGTAAAATTGCTGCTTGTTTAAAAAGGTCTTTTGTGTAATAAACAGAAAGGTTCCCAATAAGTTCTGGCAAGCGAATTGCACCGGAATTGGAAGCATTCTGATAGATGATTCTTGTATCAAAACTCCAGTTTCCGACATTAAAAAGCTTTCTTACATAAGCATTAAAAATGTTCATGCCGTTATCTAATTGGGCAGGTATCGCAAGTGTGTCCAAATAAACGAAACTTCCAATATTAATAAGTTTAACACCTGCTTGCAGATTTTTATAATTATATTCAAAGGTATTGATGAAAAAACTTTGCTTTCTAAAGTTATTTTCCCATTTAAAATGGTTAGAAGAATAGTAATTATAAAACCTTCCGGCTTCTTGTAAGGCAGAAGTAACTTTATATTTAAGATTACCGAACTTAGTATTAAAAGATAGTTTGCCTGTTAAATTATAATCTCCCACATAAGAGTTACCGGTAATGTAATCAGCATAGAAATCAAGTTTCAATTTCCTGGAAATACTAAAGGCAACTTTACCATAAGGAATTAATTGATTATAGATTTTTCTTACAGAATCAATAGAATTCTCAACGTAAAGATATTTCAATGCAAAATTAAAAGTAAGGAGCTGGTCTTTTGTATTATCGGCATTTGTCCATGAAATCTGATTTTCTACTTTATAAATATAAGTTGAATCATAAGAAGGGTTCACCGTATCAAAAGTAAAATGATAAAAAGAGCTGTCTTTAAAGTTATCTTCATATAAATAAGTAAATTTTGATAAAAGAATAGAATATGAAATAACTCCCGGTGATATTTTATGTGTTTTGCCCGGTTTAATAGTATCTGCCGGCTTAAGACTCTCTTTGCCTGATATTTTAAATAATTGTTTTACATAAAAGCTATTCTCCTTAAGACGGTTATGAGCACCCGTAAGATTTACCTCAATACCATCTCTGGAAGTGATAATATTTTGTTCAAATACAGAATCATATTTAATTCCGCCGTTCTCTTCAACCTGTACTTTGTTATGAATGTAATTAGCCAAAACCATATAACGATAATTCCTGGTCTGAAACCTGGTTTTCAACACAAAATTTTTATCATCTGCTTTCTGGTTTATATAATATCCCGGTGAATTGACATACCGGAAGTATAATCCGATATTGAACCAGCTTGCCACATTTTGTGAGTGATCAACATGAAGGTTTTGTTCTTTTTTCGATCCCATAATATAAAATAATTGAGTATATGGACGTCCTACCCAGTAATATTTTATACTATCGTTATGAAAAAGGTATTTATCAAACGAGTGAATACCGAAATTAAAACCGCTTGTCAGGTAAGGTTTATATACCATATCCACAGAAGCAAGCCCTGTATTTCCTAAGGCAGCATAATAATTATTTGGTTTTGTAAGAGGATCATATTTTTCGATGTTGGTAATTAAAGTATCTATTTCTTTTAAAAAGCCCGGTCCCTGTTTTTCAAAATTGTTATAGAAGAAATAAACTTTCGATGAATCAAGAGAATTCATTAAAGAATCCTGTGAGAATAAAGGTAAATACAGATATAACAAGAATATCAATAATACCTGACCTTTATTGAGAAGTTTCGACATTTATTTATAACGAAGTTTTGTCAAAAATAGTCATTATTATGTAAAAAAAAACCCTGACGGTAAACGTCAGGGTTATAAAAATCCGGCAACGACCTACTTTCCCACCAAAAGGCAGTATCATCGGCGCTAAAGGGCTTAACTTCTCTGTTCGGAATGGGAAGAGGTGGACTCCTTTGCAATAGTCACCAAAAACTCTTAAATACTTTAATGACATATATAGAAAGAAAATACAATGATCGAAGTTAAAAAAACTAACTATTACAGAAGAAAGCTTACGGGTAATTAGTACTGCTCGGCTTTGCCATTACTGGCTTTACACCTGCAGCCTATCAACGTCCTGGTCTTGAACGACCCTTAAAAGAAGTCTCATCTTGAGCTAAGTTTCGTGCTTAGATGCTTTCAGCACTTATCTCATCCATACATAGCTACCCTGCGATGCAGCTGGCGCCACAACAGGTACACTAGAGGTATGTCCAACCCGGTCCTCTCGTACTAGGGTCAGGTGCCCTCAAACTTCTAACGCCCACAACAGATAGGGACCGAACTGTCTCGCGACGTTCTGAACCCAGCTCGCGTGCCACTTTAATGGGCGAACAGCCCAACCCTTGGGACCTTCTCCAGCCCCAGGATGTGACGAGCCGACATCGAGGTGCCAAACCACTCCGTCGATGTGAGCTCTTGGGAGTGATCAGCCTGTTATCCCCGGAGTACCTTTTATCCTTTGAGCGACGGCCCTTCCATGCGGAACCGCCGGATCACTATGTCCTACTTTCGTACCTGGTCGACTTGTAAGTCTCACAGTCAAGCACCCTTGTGCCATTGCACTCTACGCACGGTTACCAAGCGTGCTGAGGGTACCTTTGAAAGCCTCCGTTACTCTTTTGGAGGCGACCACCCCAGTCAAACTACCCACCAAACACTGTCTCCCCGTACGGGGATTAGGCGCCGAATAAACAAAGGGTGGTATTTCAAGGTTGACTCCACGACCCCTAGCGAGGCCGCTTCACAATCTCCCACCTATCCTACACATTGTTTATCCAACGTCAATGTTAAGCTGTAGTGAAGGTTCACGGGGTCTTTCCGTCCCGTTGCGGGTATCCGGCATCTTCACCGGAACTACAATTTCACCGAGCTCATGGCTGAGACAGTGCCCAGATCGTTACACCATTCGTGCAGGTCGGAACTTACCCGACA
>JADHVR010000031.1 GCA_016783885.1 Bacteroidales bacterium | reverse complement strand
CTTCAACCCAATAATAACCCGTTTCGGTAGCAAAATAAATCTGTCCGGTTGAATTATCCTGCCATAAATAGGAACTATATCCCGAACCGGCATCAATGATAAGAGTATCCCCGATACAGATGGTTGTGTCGGGACCTAAATTGACATTGACCAATGAGAAGTCAACAGTAATTTCATCCTCAGCCGAACAGCCCCCCTGTCCTGTTACCAGCACCGAGTATGTGCCGGGTTCGGTAACAATATATATTGAGTCGGTCGATCCGTCCTGCCACAGATAAGAAACAAATCCGGAACCCACATTTAAAACCAGTGTGTCACCCTCGCATATTAATGTGTCGTTTCCTAAATCAAATTCGGGTATTGGAATTACTGTAACCGTAATCGAATCGGTAACTAATGTACCACATGTATCTGTTACGTTTACAAAATAAGTAGTTGTTGTATCAGGGCTGACAGTTATGGTATCATTAGTAAAAGGTAATCCTTCCCACTCAAATATAAATGGAGCAAGACCATTGACTATGGTTATCCAGATTGTAACTTCCTGTCCTTGACAAATCACAACATCACCAGATGTTTCTACTTCTATTTCAATATATTCTTCGATAATGACATTAATAGTATCAGTGGCTGTACAGCCATCGGATGTTGTAACCTGCACCCAATATACACCGGTAGTGGTAACAATAAGAGTTGAATCGGTTGAACCATCCTGCCATAAGTACTCTGCAAAACCTGATCCAGAATTTAATTCCAGGCTATCTCCTTCACAAAGGGTTAAAGTAGTATCCTCTCCTAAATCTATATCAGGATAAGTAGTAATAATAATGTTGTCTAATAAAACATACCCATCATACTGGGGTAGCGAGGAGTAATACGCTTCGAGTATTAAATATTCATAATCAAATTCTTCAGGATGAACAGTAAACTCATAAGTTACCCATTCTTCATGATTTATTGGAAGCGATTCCCATACCAGGTCCTTTTTATCACAATTAACATCAGTTCCATATACCTTAACAATAGCCGGCAGCATACTCATATAGAGAACATCATCCTCATAAGCCAGATCAATTTCAAATTTGTAACATGAATCAATTGATAAATGAGTTATAAATGGCGCCTGCACATCTTCCCATGTATTTGGCGCCCATGCATAAGGGCCTCTTACTGTCATTCCAAGATAAGTATTTCCATGAGAAGCAGGCAGAAAAACACTTTCAGGTTGAGTATCGGGTGTGCTGTACAAGTTACAGATATTCCATGGCGGAGGAGGAAAATCGTGCTGAGGAATACCCTCAAATGAAGGATTAGCGAGATATTGTGAATAAATATTACTTACAATTATCAGATTGATAATAAGAAAAAATAATCTGGTTTTAATTGGATGCACGTTAATTATTTTATTTTCTTAAGACAGAAAGTTGCTTGATATAGTTGCATACCTAATAATGGACATGCCGACAAATATACTGATAATATCGCTTTAAAAAAGGAAAGTTTGTTCGGGGAATTTCAATGCTTTAGAAAAATACTATATTATTATCTTATGTCTTGCATCCTGAATCTAATAAACTATCCTTTCAACGCTTCCGCACCGCTAACGATTTCAAGGATTTCATTCGTGATGGCTGCCTGACGTGCCTTGTTGTATGTAAGATTCAGGTTTTTGATTAATTCCTGTGCGTTGTCGGTAGCCAGGTGCATAGCTGTCATCCTGGCGCCATGTTCGGCTGCAAACGACTCGAGCATGATATTGTATAATTGTATTTTTAAAGATTTCGGAATTAAATCTTGTATTACTTCCTCTTTGCTCGGTTCAAAAATATAATCCACCTTTATATCTTCTCCATATTTCTTTTCTTCTTCAACAGGCTTAATAGGTAAGTACTGTTCGGTTGATAATATTTGTGTTGCCGCATTCTTAAATTTATTATAAACAACTTCTATCCTGTCATATTCTTTTTCTGCAAAAAAATTCATCAGCTTTTCAGCTATAAGAGATACACTTTCAAAAGTCAGTTTATCAAAAATATGATCATAAACTTCAATAATATTAAAATTGCGATTTCCGTAAAACTCCGATACTTTTTTACCGATGGTTATCAGGCTAAGGTTGCCGTCCTGGTACTGGTTGTTGTATTTTGTTTCGATAAGGTTGTTGGCAGCTTTAATCACATTCGCATTAAATGCACCGCAAAGCCCGCGGTTTGATGAAACAAGGATCAGCAAAACTTTATTGGGTTCTCTTTGCTCAGTAAAAACACTGCTGTCATCAGCAAAATTTAAGCTTGCGGTCAAATCCTGGAGAATTACTTTCAACCTGGCTGCAAAGGGTCGCATTTGTAAAATTGCTTTCTGAGCCTTCCTTAACTTTGAAGCAGCCACCATCTTCATCGCACTGGTGATCTGCTGTGTTGATTTTACAGATGCAATCCTTGTCCTGACTTCTTTTAAACTAAGCATCTATGTAATTTTTGATTTTTAATTTTGTAATTTGCATTTTTAATTACTTATTTTTCATATTTTTTAGCCAGATCTTTAGCAACATCTTCAAGTGTTTTCAATACTTCATCGGTTAATTTACCTTCTCTCAGGGTCTCCAATACGTCCTGATGGTTTATTTCAAGATGATGGAGATAATCCTCTTCAAACTCCTTTATTCTATTTACCGGAACATTCATTAACAACCCTTTTGTACCGCAATAAATAATAGCAATTTGATTTTCAACCGGCATAGGAGAATATTGTGGTTGTTTCAGAATTTCAACATTTCTCCTGCCTTTTTCAAGAACAGCCATTGTAGCAGCATCAAGGTCAGAACCGAATTTAGCAAAAGCTTCCAACTCCCTGAACTGAGCCTGGTCGAGTTTCAGTGTTCCCGCCACCTTCTTCATCGCCTTTATCTGTGCATTACCGCCTACCCTCGAAACCGAAATACCTACGTTAATAGCAGGACGAACACCTGCATTAAACAGGTTTGTTTCTAAAAATATCTGACCATCGGTAATTGAGATTACATTAGTAGGGATATAGGCAGAGACATCACCTGCCTGTGTTTCGATTATAGGAAGAGCTGTTAACGAACCGCCACCTTTAACCATAGGTTTGAGTGATTCAGGCAGATCATTCATTTTAGCGGCAACTTCATCCGATTCGATGATCTTGGCGGCTCTCTCAAGTAATCTTGAATGCAAATAGAAAACATCTCCGGGATATGCTTCACGTCCCGGTGGACGACGCAGCAGCAATGATACCTCGCGGTATGAAACAGCCTGCTTTGAAAGGTCATCATAAATTACAAGGGATGGTCTTCCTGTGTCCCTGAAATATTCTCCAATGGAAGCTCCTGTAAAAGGAGCATAGAACTGCATTGCTGCTGCATTGGAAGCCGTTGCCGATACAACAACAGTATAAGGCATAGCACCATTATCCTCAAGAATTTGAACTATATTAGCTACTGAAGAACCTTTCTGTCCGATAGCAACATAAATACAATAAACAGGTTCACCATTTTCGTAATTTTCCTTTTGATTAATAATAGTATCAATTGCAATAGCGGTTTTTCCGGTTTGCCTGTCGCCAATAATCAACTCACGCTGTCCTCTACCGATAGGTATCATGGCATCAATAGGCTTTATTCCGGTTTGCAGCGGCTCATTTACAGGCTGACGGAAAATAACACCCGGAGCTTTTCTCTCAAGAGGCATCTCAACTTTTTTACCTCCTATTTCTCCCTTGCCATCGATAGGTTCGCCAAGTGTATTAATAACCCTGCCTAACATTTGTTCTCCTACCTCTATTGAAGCTATCCTTCCGGTACGTTTTACCTTATCGCCTTCAAGAATATCGGTTGCCTCTCCTAAAAGCACCGCACCAACATTATCTTCTTCAAGATTAAGTACAATTCCCATTAAACCGGTTTTTTCAAACTTGATCAATTCGCCGGATTCCACATTGTTCAAACCATAAATATGAGCAATACCATCACCTATCTGTAAAACCGTTCCAATTTCTTCAAGTTCTGCCGTGTCCTTAAAACCGGATAGCTGTTGTCGTAAGATAGCCGATACCTCTGCGGGTTTAATTTCTGTCATTTTATTAAATCTTTATTTTTTTCGATTAGTATCCTTTTATAAATAGATTTTCATCAAACTCGTGATGTAACTTCTGTAACTGCGTTATAATGCTTGCATCGTACTGTTTATCGTCATAAGAAAGAACAAAACCTCCAATCAACTCTTCATTTATTTCTTCGTGCAATTCAATCTCAGCTTTGGTTTGTTCTTTAAGAAGAGCGATAATCCTTTTCCTGATATCATCGTCAAGTTTTACTGCTGTTGTAAGTTTTGTTGTAATAATATTTTTATATTTTTTGTAAATTTCAATTATTTGCTTTGCTATTTCCTCGATTAGCCCTTCACGCCTGTGACTGGTAATGATCTTTAAAAAACTCAGAGTTAATTCATGCAAGTGTTTCCTGAAAATCTGATCAATAATTGCCAGTTTCTTCTTCTCTTTAATAACAGGGCTTCGAAGCACGAGGATAAATTCTCTGTTTGATACGCATACATCATATATCAACAGAGCATCATGGTTTATCCTTTCTTGCAAGTCCTTTTCAATCGCCAGATCGAATAATGCTTTTGCGTATCTGTTTGCAATTATTTTTTCTTTCATTAATTAAAATTAACCTCATTAATAAGCTTTTTAACCAGCTCTTTTTGTTTATCCTTAGTTGATAATTCCTCTCTTAGTATTTTTTCGGCAATTTCAATCGATAATCTTGCCAACTGGTTTTTCAAATCAGTAATAGCAGACATTTTCTCGTATTGTATATTTTCTTTTGCCGATTCGACTATACGTTTAGCTTCGCTGCTCGCTTGCTGTTTTGCTTCTTCTATGATTGACTCTTTCACTTTCCTTGCTTCCCTGAGTATAGCATTTCTATCTTCCTTTGCCTCTTTCATCAATTGTTCGTTACTGAACTTAAGCTCTTTCATTTCTTCACGGGCTTTATCAGCAGCATGCAGAGCCTCATCAATGGATTCTTCTCTTTCTTTCAATCCTTTCATAATAGGCTTCCATGCAAATTTTGTAAGAATCCAAAGCAAGATTGCAAAAGCCAAAGTCATCCATATTACCAAGCCGATTCCCGGTTGTACAAGTTCCATTATTTCAATTTTAGATTTTAGATTTATGACTTAAAAAAATTCGTCCGTACGGATGGATGTACAATTTTATTGAAGATTTTTATTTGTTTTATAAAATATCTCCAAAAAACACCTTTATGTTTCAGCCAACCGCTGAAACATAAAGGTTTCGTTCATCTGTTATTACAAAAAGAGTATTAACAGACAAACAACGATAGCAAAGAAAGCAACCCCTTCGATAAGGGCAGCAGAAACGACCATGTTTGACCGGATGTCGCCGGCAGCTTCCGGCTGACGCGCAATCGATTCAACTGCACTTTTACCAATCTGCCCGATACCGAAAGCAGCAGCGATTACAGAAATACTTGCTCCTAATGCGGCACCCAACTGTGCTAACCCTACAATTTCAAGTAAAATAGCTAAAAGTGTCATAATACTTAATTATTTAATGAGTAATGAATAATTTTAATTCTTAATTTTCTAATTCTTGTATTTTCTTTAATCTAATAACTTTTTTCTTTTCCTTAATACTTTTAAATCCATGTACAGACGTACGGCCGTGCGTCTCTCCCTAATGACTTTCTTCCGTTGCCATTCCAAAATACAGGGCTGACAACAAGGTAAACACATAAGCCTGGATAAAGGCAACCAGCAATTCAAGCAAGCCTATAAAAATACCAAAACCTACTGATAATACTGAAACCCCGTATCCTAAAGCCACACTCCTATTTCCAAAAATAAATATCAGGCTCATAAATCCTAATACGATGATATGCCCTGCTGTAATGTTTGCAAAGAGACGAATCATCAGTACAAATGGCTTTGTAAGCATACCCAGTACCTCAACAACCGGCATTAAAGGAACGGGGATTTTCAGCCACCAGGGAACTCCGGGTGTATTAAAAATATGTATCCAGTATTGCTTATTCCCTTTAACAATTATAATTAAAAAAGTGAATAAAGCCATTACTCCTGTTACCGCAATATTACCGGTTAAATTTGCTCCACCCGGGAAAAATGGCACCAAGCCTAACAGATTATTAAAGATAATAAAAAAGAACAATGTTAACAAGTACGGAAGAAATTTCTCGTACCTCTTTTCACCTATTGATGCTTTTGCAACTTCATCGCGAATAAATAAAATTATAGGTTCCATAAAAGACTGTAATCCTTTTGGAGCCTGTCCTTTTCTTTTCGTATAAGCCTTTCCGACAGAAATAAAAATAATGCAAATCAGCAACAAACTAATAAAAATTGCTGCAACATTTTTCGTTATAGATAAATCTAACGGTAAACCGGCGTTATAGTCGGTTTCCATTGTGCCCGGAATTACTCTTACGATATCTCCTTTTCTTTCTTCCTCACTCTGCGTTTTTATGTCCTCAGTCACCAATTTATAGCCTTTATATGATTTATGCCCATGATGAAATTTACTTGACATAAATATATCGAGCTTTCCATCGTAATAAAGAATTATTGGTAAAGGAACGGAAACATGTGTATGCCCTATCGTCATAATATGCCATTCATGAGCATCGATTATGTGTTCAATAATCATCTCACCGGCATTAAATCCTTCTTTCTGATTATTTGTATGCTCTGCTTCTTCCGACGCAAAGGAAATTTGTATGGAAATAAATATAACTGTCAGAATTATTGCTATTCGCTGTATTGTACCTGAACGACTAATATAAAAGTACATTTGCTTATTGCCGGTTTAAATAAACGAGTGCAATTTTACAAATAAATACTTAATTATTGAAATAATTTTATTGAAACATTTTAGTTCATTTTTTATTACAAGCAGACAAATATCCAATTCATACTCCTAATTCAACAATTCCGTAAATTTTTAATAATTATTAACAGTCATGGCTAACTTTTTATATTAAGTTTGCTTTTTATTTAACAAATTAAAATTACAACATTATGAAAAAAACAATTGCACTTCTTTTTGGATTATTTATTTCGGTACTTCTAATACAAGCACAAGATTTACAGGAAGTACTCGATACTTATTTCGAGACCATAGGTCAGGAAAAATACCTCGAACATGAGACCATGGTAGCCAAAGGCAAATCTATTCAACAAGGTATGGAAACCGATTTCACTGTTTGGCAAAAACGCCCTAACAGTTTAAGATTAGAGGTGGATATTCAGGGAGCAACGATGGTACAGGTATTTGATGGCGAAAAAGGTTGGTATAATGCACCCTGGACAGGAAGCACAGATCCTATTGAATTATCGGGCTGGCAATTAAAAACTTTGGAAAGGCAATCTGATTTTGATGGTATGATTTATAATTATAAAGAAAAGGGATATGAAGCCGAATTGATAGGAACAGAAGATATGGAAGGAACGGAAGTATATAAGCTGAAGTTTACGGATGAAGACGGAAATATATATTATTATTTTATTGATGCAGATAATTTTGTGTTGTTAAAAACAACAACAAAAATGAAAATCGGGGATTCCGAAGTTGAATCTGATACATACTTCAGCAATTATAAAGAAAAAGATGGTTATATCATGCCATTCAGCGTTGAGAACAGAACAAATGGGCAAACTGTAAGCCAGGTTAATATAGAAGAAGTTACGTTTGATGAAGAAATAGATGATTCAAAGTTTAAGATGCCAGAGAAAGAAGAACCGATGCAGGAAGTAGAAGAACAAGATAAAAAAGAAGAGCAAGAGGAGGAGGAGGAGAAGTAGCAATCTACAATCCACAGTAAACAGTACACAGTGAAGAAGTAAACCTGACCAATATGGGGCATAGGTCCTGGTCGAAAAAACGTGTTAATAGTTACAGGTTATTTGTTATAAGTTAAATTAGTGTCTATCAATAATATCATGAAAAAAATCACAAACTACTTGAGTTATACCTTTTTAATTTTATTGAGCCTTTCGGTGTTCATCAGTGCAAATTCTCAAACTACCAAAAAAGTAAAAGTCAATAAAAACATCTTTGGTGCTATTGAAGCCCGTCATATCGGGTCTGCAACTATGAGCGGACGTATTGCTGCTTTAGATGCAGTTCAGAAAGACCCGCGGATAATTTATGTCGGCACAGCGAGTGGTGGCGTATGGAAAAGTAAAAACGGAGGTGTTAAGTTTAAACCGGTTTTTGATAAACACAATCAGTGCATCGGAGCCATTACAATCGATCAGGATCACCCGGATACTGTCTGGGTTGGCACAGGGGAATCAAGGGTGAGGAATAGCGTATCGGTAGGAGACGGCATTTACAGGACTACGGATGGCGGAGAAAACTGGAAAAGGATGGGTTTGGACAGCACGGAACGAATTGCAAGGATTTTGATCCATCCAACTGATCCTAATATTATTTATGTAGCTGCTTTGGGTCATCTTTGGAATGCTAACAAAGACCGTGGGGTTTATAAAACAAATGACGGTGGTGAGACATGGGAAAAAATACTATATATTGATGAAAATACCGGCTGTTCCGACCTCACTATTGATCCTGAAAATCCGGACATTCTTTATGCCGGCATGTGGGATTTCAGAAGACTTCCTTATTTCTTCAGATCCGGAGGTACTGGTAGCGGGCTGTATATAACCCGTGACGGAGGCAACGAATGGGAAAAAGTTACTGAAGGAATATCCGAAGGCACTTTAGGGAGGATAGCTGTGAGTATTTCACCCGTTGACCCAAATATTGTTTACGCACTTATCGAATCGGAAAAATCGGCATTATACAAATCAGAGGATAAAGGTATAACCTGGAAAAAGATGAATGATACACCTGTAATGGGTGCACGTCCTTTTTATTTTTCATATATCGTTGCCGATCCCATCGACACCAATAGAATTTATAAACCGGGTTACTACCTGAGCTTTAGCGAAAACGGAGGTAAGAATTTCATGCCAACTTATATTACAGGTGGTAATGTTCATAGTGATTTGCATGCACTCTGGATCAGTAAAAAAGATAATAACTTTCTTTACCTTGGAACCGACGGGGGTTTATATGTTTCAAACGACAAGGGCAGTTCGTGGCGTTTTATTCGAAATCTGCCGGTTTCTCAATTCTATCATGTAACAGTTGATAATCAAGAGCCATACAATGTTTACGGAGGTTTACAGGATAATGGCTCCTGGATGGCACCCTCAAAAAGTCCCAGCGGAATCCAGAACCGCAATTGGACCAGCGTGGGATATGGCGACGGATTTTATGTTTTCCCCGATAAATACGATGATAATATACTTTACTGGCAATACCAGGGAGGAAATATAAAACGCAAATATATTGACACAAAAGAATCAAAAGACATTAAGCCTTATGCTGAAGAAGGCAAGGAAGAATTACGCTTCAACTGGAACACACCTGTTGCTTTCAGCCCGACAAGGAATGTGATGTATGTTGGTTCTCAGTTTTTGTTCAAATCGGAAGATAAAGGAGATTCGTGGGAAAAAATTTCACCTGACCTTACCACAAATGATCCCGAAAAACAGAAACAAGACGAAACCGGTGGGGTTACTATTGATAATTCAACTGCCGAAAATCACTGTACAATCTGGACTATAAATGAATCCCCGCTTGACACTAATGTTATTTGGGTTGGAACCGATGACGGAAACCTGCAGATAACCAAAGACGGAGGCCAGAGCTGGACAAATGTTGTGGAAAAAGTTACAGGTTTACAACCCGGAACATGGGTCAGTTATGTTTGCCCAAGTCTTTATGATACAGCCACAGCTTACGTTACGTTTGACGGGCACCGTACAGGAGATATGCAACCTTATTTGTTTAAAACAACTAATTTTGGTAAAACGTGGACTTCATTAACGGATGATAATATTAAAGGATATTGCTATAAGATGATCCAGGACCCTGTAAATCCAAACTTGCTGTTTCTTGGTACTGAATTCGGATTGTTTGTTTCAATTGATGGCGGAGAGGTTTGGTCGCAGTTTAAAGGCAATTTACCAAATGTTTCGGTTCGTGACCTTGTGATACAGGAAAGGGAAAATGACCTGGTGATTGGAACACATGGCCGCGGTATCATGATCATTGATGATATAACACCTTTAAGGCAACTAACTGAAGAAACGCTTCAGCAAGATGTTGCATTTCTTGATTCCAGACCTTATGAGCTGGGATACTTAGGATGGGAAATGGGACTGACCGGCGATGATGAATTTGTCGGCTCTAATCCTCAGGGAGCTTCAATTATTACATATTATCTTAAAAAGAGACATATATTCGGTGATATGTTTATCGAGATTTACAATAATGATGGAGAAAAGATAAAAGAACTACCTGCCGGAAAGCGAAAAGGTATAAACCGTGTGCCCTGGCATATGCGCATGAAACCACCAAAAGTTCCCAGTTCACCTTTGCTTGCATATAGGGCAATGTACGGACCGACATACCCTCCCGGAGAATATACGGTAAAAATTATAAAAGGCGACAACACTTATGAAGGCAAGGTAAGTGTGGTTTATGATGAAACCATTCCCCACTCAGCCGAAAGTCGTGATAAAAGACTGAAAACCCTGATGGAGGCATACAACCTATTACAAGATCTTGCCTTTATCGACAAACAGGTTACAGATATCGGTGACCAGGCAAAAGAAAAATCAGCTAAGGCTAATAACAAATCTCTCGGTAAAAAGTTGACAACCCTTTCAAATGAAATGGAAGAATTGCACAAAGAACTGGTTGCAACAAAAACAGGTATTGCCATTACAGGCGAAGAAAAGTTAAGGGAAAAGATCGCCGATATTTACAGCGCCGTGTTAAGTTATCAGGGGAAACCAACGCAATCGCAGATTAAAAGATTAGGAAATCTTTCTAATCAGGTAAATGATAAAAGAGTACTTGTTGATGAAATCATGAAAGAAGAACTACCGGGTTTGGATAAACAACTGGCAAAGGAAGATATTGAAGGATTCAAGATCATTACGAAAGAGGAGTTTTGGGAGGAAGATAAATAAGACTTCCATCCCGCAAACATCTTCGCGGTTTAGAACGGCTAAGAGGTTTGCATCGCATTTTTTACTATTTTTGTCAAAAACATATAATATAATGAAAACAAAAAAATTTGTTTATTGGCAAGATGAGGATATGTGGATTGGATATTTAGAAGAATATCCCGATTATAAAACACAAGGAGAAACATTAGAAGAATTGAAAGAGAATCTTAAAGATGTTTATCAGGAATTAATAAGTGGTACTATTCCTTATGTTCGGAAAGTTGATGAACTTGAGATCGCATGAAAAGGAAAGAATTAATTAAGAAACTCGAAAAAGCCGGTTGTACTTTTATCAGGCATGGAGGAAAACATGATTGGTATCATAATCCTAAAACCAAAATATCCCAACCTATCCCCAGGCATAGAGAAATAAAGGAAAATCTTGCGAAACACATAATAAAAATGTTATCGGATAAGTAAGTCCCCACAAACCTCGCTAAGAGGTTCTCGGTTCTAAGAGGTTTGCATATTTCTTTCCCTTACCGAAAGAAATAACAATTCAACGCAACTTTTTAATTTTACCGATTGTCATTAATATTGTACTACATCTTATAAAATCATTTAAACCTTTCAATTATGAATAAAAATTTTACTTTTTTCGGAATTGCCCTTCTTTCTATGGCAATCGTTGCAGGACTTTTTATCAACAAGAGTGAAAATACTGATAAAAGGGCTGAATATGAAAAATTTCTTGCACAGGAATACAATAAGGTTGATGACATTATCAAAACTGATAAAGATGATATTAAAAAACCCGAACATCCTGAGTTAGCATCTCTCCAAAATTACTTCATGATTATTGACCCTGAATTAAAGAGGGTTCCTACAGAGCGATTATACAAAGCATACAAATACACCAAAGAACGTATCAGTGATCAACAACTGAAATCAGGAGGCAAGGACATTGAATGGACCGAAACAGGTTCAAATATGGGTGGCAGGACACGAGCAGTTATGTGGGATCCGAACGATGCATCAGGAAATAAAGTATGGGCTGGCGGCATTACAGGTGGGCTTTGGTACAATAATAATATCACCAGCACTAATACAAGTTGGCAAACCGTCAATGATTTCTGGCCAAGCTTATCCATAAGTTGTATTGTATATGATCCCAATAATCCGCAAATATTCTATATGGGAACAGGTGAACCTTTTACTGCAAGGATCATTTACAGGGAATCTTCCGGAGTAGGAATAGGTATCTGGAAATCAACTGACGGAGGAGAAAACTGGGAATTACTCCCTTCAACCGAAGATTTTAAATACATCACCGATATAAAAGTAAATGATGAAAACGGAGCAAGTGTTATTTATGCAGGGGTCGTTTCAGGCGCTTATCATGGCGTGAGCCACCAAAGTGAGCCTTCCGACGGCTTGTACAGGTCAGCTGACGGAGGACAGACATGGGAGCAAGTATTGCCTGACATTGTGGGTGAAACCGAACCTTATGCTCCTGCCGATATAGAAATAGCTTCAAATGGAAGGATATTTATCGGCACTATGAAAAACCTCAATGGCGATGGCGGAGCAACTATCCTTTACTCTGATGAAGGTACAGTAGGGACATGGACCATCTTTGATGATTATGAGGAAATTATTCAAAATGATCCCGAGTACTACATTCCGGGAAGGATAGTTTTAGCAAGCGCTGCTTCCGACCCAAACATCGTTTATGCGATTGTAGGAGCCGGTTGGTTAAACAGTGCAGGTTTCAATTATGCACGTGGCAGATATGTGCTTCGTTCAGATGATGGCGGTGAAACCTGGAATCAGAAATCTTTGCCGGGAGGCGATCCATCCTGGGCAAGTATATCATGGCATGCCTTCATAGATGCTGTAAATCCAACAAATCCCGATGAGTTATATGTCGGGGGATTAGACGTTTGGAAAACAAGCAATGGCGGAAATTCCTGGAATCATCTTTCTGATTGGGCTTTAATGTATTATGGTGGCGGTGATGATTATGTCCACGCCGACCAGCATATACAGCTCTATAAAGACGGTTCATCGGATATAATGCTTTACGGTACCGATGGCGGTATTTTCTATACTGAAAATGCCACATTACCATATCCGGTTTTCCAGGAAAAAAATATAAATTTCAGTACGCTGCAGTTTTATACATGCGACATTTACCCCGTAGCCGGCCAAAATTATTTTGTAGGCGGATTACAGGATAACGGTACTCTATTATATATGGGGCAACCTTTGGATATTAATGACATGATTGATGGTGGCGATGGTGCGTATTGTTTCTTCGATGAAAATGAGCCTCAAATAATGATTACTTCTGTTTATTACAACAGTTATACTATTTTTTACAACTGGAACTATTATAATTCAATGGGAAATTATGGCACAGGAATTTTTATTAATCCTGCCGATTACGATAGCGAATTAAATATTCTGTATGCAAACGGTGTAACATTCTCTGGAAACTATTTAAACAGGATACTAAGAATAACAGGGATACCCAATAATCCTAATGATCAGCTTGTTAATTTGAATACCGGGTTGAATGTTTATTTTTCATGTATTAAAGTTTCTCCTTATTCACCTTCAGGAACAACAACATTATTTGTAGGTTCACAGAACGGAAAGCTGTTTAAAGTAACCAATGCTCAAACATCTCCACTGGCAGATGATATCGGCTCAAACGATTTCCCGATAGCTTATTTGTCTTCAGTTTCAGTCGGTGGTTCAGAAGATACATTACTTGTAACTTTCTCTAATTATGGCGTTCCTTCTGTATGGCAGACTTATGACGGTGGACAAACATGGCAGGACATATCAGGCAACCTGCCTGATATGCCAATTCGCTGGTCGCTTTACCACCCTGAAAATACTAAGCAAGTTATGCTGGCAACCGAAATCGGAGTTTGGACAACAAATAAGGCAAACGACATTGACGTAGTTTGGGAGCCTGACGCCGGATTACCCAACGTTAGAGTGGATATGCTTCAAATGAGGGAAGCTGACAATACCGTGCTGGCAGCCACGCATGGTCGCGGATTTTTTTATGCAACATGGAATTACAACCCGTCAACTTCAATTGATGAACCTGACATTGAAGATATGGCAGTTTACCCAAATCCCACATCCGGTATTATAAATATAAAGTCAGGTACAAACATTTCAGAAAATACTGAATTAACAGTTACTGACATTAATGGCAGGATAATTTATCAGGAAAAGCCGGAAGTTTGGAATACAGAAAGCATCAAGCAGATTGATCTTACAGGAAAAGCAAAAGGAGTTTATTTTGTGAGAGTTCAATCGGGAGGAAATAAATCAATTCAAAAAATTATCCTCAGATAATATACTTTTCGTTGAGATGTAAAATTTTACACTTTTATAAAAAATTAATTACTTTTGACATTCTTTTTTATGATAAAATTAAATTTCTTTCAATGGATGAAAATCAAAAGAAAACCATCCCGCTTATTACAAAAATATTTGTTGTAATAAATATCTTATTGTTCGGGATCACCGGAACAATCTTCTTTATTAATGGTGAGAATTTAATTGGATATATACTGCTTGCAGCCGGATTCAGCAATATTATCTGGGCATTATTTTCATTCCGGTCGAAAAATTTATTTTTTGTAATTTTAAATTTTATTTTTGCTGCAGTAGCTCTTGTCGTAGGCATCAATTACCAATTCGCCGATAACAAATATATGGCAATGATGTGGATTGCAATTATGCTTGTTTATTTAATTATAGGTTTTGTTTTATTGTTAAAGATTAAAAAAGACAAATCAGGTTCTCAGGCATAGGCTTTCATATTGGACAACCATATAAAAATAAAGAACCGTAAAGCTTTCTATGAGTATTTTCTGTTTGAAAAATTCGTGGCAGGAATTCAACTGATGGGTACGGAAATAAAATCCATCAGGCATGGAAAAGCAAGCCTGGTGGATTCGTATTGCAATTTCAAAGAGGATGAACTTTTTGTATTCAATATGCACATTGCCGAATATAAATATGGAACTCATTATAATCACGAACCCAAACGTGAAAGAAAACTTCTGTTAACAAAACGCGAACTAAAACGACTTTCGACCAAAGTTAAGGAAAAAGGATTTGCAATTATTCCGACATTTCTTTTTATAAATGAAAAAGGATTAGCTAAGCTCGAAATAGCCGTCGCTAAAGGGAAGAAGCTTTACGATAAAAGGGAATCACTGAAAACAAAAGATACGAAAAGAGATTTGGAAAGAAGGGAGTTTTAATGGTTGAATGGCTGAATGGCTTTATTGTTAAATGGTTAAAAAATCTAACAAATGATGGCTTTTATAAAAATTAGTAATACTTAAATAGCAATGAAACAATGAAACAATTTATTGATGTTAAATTTTGTTAAAAAGCTTTTTAATAATTTGTAAATCTTCTTATTGATTGTTTCTTTTGCAAAAAATTTTAAACTATGGATATAGTTGTAGAAAATCTGACAAAAAAATACGGAGCACAACGCGCCGTTGATAACATTTCCTTCAGGGTGAAAACAGGTGAGATATTAGGATTTCTGGGGCCAAACGGCGCCGGAAAGACCACAACCATGAAGGCTATCACCACCTATCTTACTCCTAACGAAGGCAATATTTACGTCGGGGATTATTCTATTTACGAACAACCCGATGAAATAAAAAAGAATATCGGTTACCTTCCGGAGAACAATCCGTTATACAGCGATATGCCGGTTATCGATTACCTCAAATTCGTTGCAGAGTTACAGGGAATTGAAAAATCAAAGATCAAAGAAAAAATTCTCGAGATGATAAATGTATGCGGGCTGGAAGGTGAAAAACATAAAAAAATCGGTGAGCTTTCAAAAGGTTACCAGCAGCGCGTAGGTCTTGCACAAACATTGATTCACGATCCGGATGTGTTGATATTAGATGAGCCTACTGTAGGACTCGACCCTAACCAGATAGTTGAAATTCGTGAACTGATTAAAAAAATAGGGCGGGAAAAAACTGTTCTTCTGAGTTCTCACATACTTGCCGAGGTGGAAGCTACCTGCGACCGGATACTAATTATTAACAAAGGAAAAATTGTAGCAGACGGAACATCAAAAGACTTAAGGAAACAATCAGAAGGTAAAGAAATTCTTAAAATAAAAATTGAAGAGGGTGATAAAAACGATATCTTCAAAGCGCTGCAGGAAGTGGAAACTGTTGGTGTTGTTGATTTTGTAACGGGCGAAGACAACTCTTTCGAAATCCAGAGCAAACCCGAACTTTCATCGAGGAAAAGTATTTTTAAACTATGTGTTGATAAAGGTTGGTATCTCACAGAAATGACTCCGGTGGAAACTAAACTTGAAGATGTATTCCGTGAACTGACCATGAACTAAAAGAAATGTTGAATTTTAAATTATAAATTTTAAATTATTTATTATGAAAAGAGAAAATATAATACAAGATAAATCTTTCAATTTTGCATTAAAAATAATAGAACTCTACAAAACTTTAATAAGTGAGAAAGAATATATTCTTTCAAAACAACTTTTAAAAAGCGGAACAAGTATTGGCGCAAATGTAGAAGAGGCAATAGCAGGAATCTCGAAAAAAGATTTTACGGCAAAGATGGCAATTTCTTCTAAAGAAGCCCGCGAAACAAGATACTGGTTACGACTATATCAGGCTAGCAAATTGGTGGATTTAGACTATTCTGATTACCTTAACGAAATAGAAGAAATAATAAACATCTTAACTGCCATTGTTAAATCTTCTCAAATGCGTTAATAATTTTTTATTTAAAATTCATCATTCAAAATTCAAAATTTCAATTATGAGAGCAATTTGGACAATATCGAAGCGTGAGTTACAATCGTTTTTTGATTCATTGATAGCTTATATAATGCTGATAGCCTTTTTAGGCTTCAGCGGATTTTTTACCTGGCTTTTCGGATCGGATGTTTTTTTTGTTAAACAAGCCAGCCTGCAATCATTCTTTAGTATCGCGTACTGGACGCTGTTCTTTTTTATTCCGGCTCTAACCATGAGGCTTTTCGCCGAAGAAAACAGGTCGGGGACTATTGAATTATTGCTCACAAAGCCGGTTAACGACTGGCAGGTGGTAATAGGTAAATTTCTTTCAACTTTTATCCTGATACTGATTGCGCTTGCTTTAACACTTCCGTATTATATCACTGTTGCCAATCTCGGTCCTATCGATCACGGGGCTGTTTGGTCGGGATATCTTGGTTTAATACTGATTAGTGCGGCATATATCAGCATCGGAATTTTTACAAGCAGCATTTCAAACAACCAGATCGTCAGCTACCTTCTGGCACTGTTTATCGGGATTTTCTTCCAGATTATTTTTTCAATGCTTTCGAGCAACTTCAGTGGGTTCCTCGGAGAAATGCTTAGTTACCTAAGCGTTTCCACTCATTTCGATTCCATTTCAAGGGGGGTTATCGATTCCAAAGACCTGATTTTCTTTTTATCCCTTATCTTTCTGGGATTGATCCTCACCGAAGTAAACCTTGCGAAAAAAAGACTGTAATTAATTAAACTGAAAAGAAAGCGTATAAAAATGAAAAATAAAAAATCAATAACTACACAAGTTTTATTAGTCATTGCCATATTAATAGTGGTTAATGTATTATCTGACAAATTTTTCTTCAGGCTCGACTTTACCGCCGACCAGCGATATACTTTAAGCAAAGCCACGGAAAACATATTACGTTCGCTGGATGAGCCGGTAACGGTTACAGCATATTTTACCGAAGACCTTCCGCCTAATCTTGCTGTAACAAAAAGAGATTTTAAAGATTTGTTGTTAGAATATGCCAGCGTTTCAAAAGGAATGGTTTTGTATGAATTTATTAATCCCAATGAAGACCAGGCATCGGAACAAAAGGCTTTCCAGTCAGGAATTCAGCCGGTTCTCGTAACTTCAAGAGAAAAAGACGAGGCAACACAGAAAAAGGTATTTATGGGAGCGGTTGTTCAGATGGGAGAAGAATCGGAGGCTATTCCGTTTATACAACCCGGTGCTGCTATGGAATACGCACTTTCGACAAGCATTAAAAAATTGTCGGTTACCGCTAAACCTATAGTGGGATTATTGCAGGGTCATGGAGAACCATCTCCCGGTGCAATGAGCCAGGTAATGACTTCTTTGTCAATCCTGTATCAGGTTGAACCTGTAAACCTCGATGATTCGCTTACAGATTTAAGCAAATTTATTACAATAGCTATTATCAGCCCAAGGGATACCATCCCTGAAAAGGATTTTCAAATGCTGGATAATTACTTAGCACAAGGCGGAAATCTTTTTATTGCCATGGACAGGGTTGAAGGTGACCTTACCACCATACAGGGCAAATCGGTAGAAACTGGACTGGAAAGGTGGTTGAGCGATAAAGGACTGATTGTTGAAAATAATTTTATTGTCGATGCAAATTGTGGAAACGTTGGTGTACAGCAAAGACAGGGAATGTTTAATTTTACCACACCTGTCAAGTTCCCGTATTTGCCCATAATCGTAACTTTTGAAGACCATCCGGTTACAAAGGGCCTGGAGCAGGTGCTTATGCCATTTGCAAGCTCAATCACCTATACAGGCGACACTTCATATTTTTATATGCCGATTGCGAAAACTTCCGATAAATCAGGCACACAGTCAACTCCTGTTTATTTCGACATTAATAAAAAATGGACAGATAATGATTTTCCAATGTCAAATTTAGTTGTCGGTGCAGTTTTACAAGGAAAGCTTTCAGGAGATGCCGAGTCGGGAATTGTGCTGTTTTCAGATGGGCAATTTCCTGTTAATGGTGAGGGCAGAGGCGCTCAGCAGTTATCACAGGACAATGTCAGCCTTATGGTGAATTCTATTGACTGGCTTTCGGATGATACTGGATTGATTGACCTGAGAACAAAAGGTGTTACGTCAAGACCGTTGGATCAAATCGAAGATGGAAAAAAGGCATTGCTCAAATGGCTGAACTTCCTGCTGCCAATAATCCTTATCCTGATTTATGGAATCATCAGGATGCAAAGAAAAAGAAACCTGAGAGTAAAAAGGATGGAAACAGGTTATGTATAAGATTGCTGAATAGTGATTAGTGATTAGTGAAATATTATAAAAAATTTAAACTCGCCGTCCTGTCCGTACGGACGGGCAGGTAAATCTAAAATGTAAAATCTAAAATCTAAGTTATGTTAAGTAAGTTATTAAATACAAAGACATTAATCATTTTACTGGCAATTCTAATTGTCGTTTACTTTATTTCAAAATTAACTGAAAAAGAAGACAGGACGTTTAAAAGCGAAATAGTAGCAGTTGACACTGCTGATATTACTAAAATTATAATTACACCTAAAATCGGTGGTGGTGATGATATTATCTTTACCAAAACCGGGCATGAATGGAAATTAGAATCAGGCGGTAAATTCTACAAACCTGATAATTCTGCCGTGAAAAATATTTTAACGGAGCTTATCAGAATGAAATCAGAACGCGTAGCTGCAACCGATGACTCCCGGTGGAAGGAATTCGAAGTTACCGACTCAACCGGAACACGGATAAAATTATATGAAGGGAAAAAAGTGGTTTCGGATTTATTTATCGGGAAATTCAGTTACACTCAGCCGAAAGGACCGCAAAATCAATATCAGCAAAACAAAGGCAAAATGTCAACTTGCGTGCGCCCGGCTGACGATAATGAAGTTTACGTTGTTGATGGATTCATAAAGATGAGTATCCAGTCGAATGTGAATTCATACAGGGATAAAACGCTTTGTGCAACTAAAAAGGGAGACCTTACTAAGATAACCTTTAAATATCCGGATAATAAAAATTATACATTAATAAAAGAAGAGGACAAATGGTTTCTTAACGGTCAGCCAACCGACTCGACAAAAACCGACAGATACCTGAACAAACTGGCAAGAGTTACCGGCTCTGATTTTATTGATGATGTTGAGCCTCTAAGTAACACACCTTCTCATTTTGTTAAAATTGAAGGAAACAATTTGTTGCCGGTTGAAATAAAAGCTTATCCGGCTGATTCTGTTTACCGCTTTGTAATTATTTCATCACTTATCCCCGATTCAAAATTCAGCGGAGAGAAAGGGAAGTTGTTTGAAAGAGTTTTTCCGAAGTATGAAGATTTTTTTGCTGAAGAAAAGTAGAACTGAAAGTTTCTTGTTTACGGTTTAGTGTAATGACTAAAAAAAAATTCACAATACCTGTTTCAACACTTATTGGAAGTTCATATTCAAATTTCAAAAAAGCAGTTGCAAGACATAGAATTGATAAAAAATATCGAAAAAAATATTTGCTCTCCAATGCAATCAGTAGGATTTTAGATGTTTTCGGTTCCATAGAGAAAATAGGATATAAAAATACTATTGATAACTTTCAGATTACCGAATCGCCTGTTTTCATCATTGGCTTTTGGCGAAGCGGCACAACCCTTTTACATAACCTTCTTTGCCAAAATCCTCATTTCGGTTTTGTTAACACATTTCAGGCAGTTTTCCCAAATCATTGCCTGATGCACCAATGGTGGCTCAAAAGGCTTGCGCAAATGCTTATGCCTGAAAGAAGACCTGTTGACAATGTGAAACTTGATTTTAAATTTCCGCAGGAGGAAGAAATTGCCCTTGGCAATATACAGTTGCTGAGCTTTTATTATTTCTGGTATTTCCCGAATGAATTTGATGAATTTGTAAATAAAAACCTCCTGTTTAAAAACACTACTGACGAGGAGTTGCAAAACTGGCAAAAAGTATATATCAATCTGATAAAGACTGCGCTGATAAATACCGGAGGACGCCGTTTTATTTCTAAAAACCCGCCAAATTCATTTCGGATCAAATATATTCTGAAGATGTTTCCCCAAGCAAAATTCATCTGTATTCACAGAAACCCATATCACGTTATATCATCGTTTATCAGATTTGCTCACCCTGTAATGGAAGAAATATCATTTCAGAATTACGATAAAAAAGACCTGAACATCAGGTTGATCAGGTTATATAAATTGTTTCTGTCAAAATTCAAAAAAGATAAAAACCTCATACCAAAAGGAAATCTTATAGAAGTTAAGTACGAAGATTTAATATCAGATGAGCTAAGTGTTATTAAAAATATTTATGAAATATTAAATTTAGAAGGGTTTGACAGGGCTTTGCCACAAATGGAAAAATTTCTGAAGGAGGGAGGTGAATTCAATTCAGGTAACTATTTACCCGACGAAGAAACATTACAAATTATTAAAGACGAGTTAGGCGGGTTGATTAGTGATTAGTATTTTTTTATTGACTATTGTCTATTGACTATTGATTTTCTAACTTTAGTCATTTTAGTTCATTTTAGTTCACTTAAAGCACTCGTTTCAATACTCCCGGCATCATCATATTTCACTACGGCTTTCCTCTTCCATCTCCCCGAAAGATAATAAAAATACGACAACGACATGCCGAGGAACCACCCTATTGGCGTTGACCACCATATTCCGGTTTCTCCTATTTGCTGCGAAAGAAAATAAGCTATAGGAATTCTGGCCATCCACAAAGCAATTAGTGTAATAAACATTGGAATAAGTGTATCACCCGCTCCCCGCATTACGCTATTGTAAACAAAAAGTGTTGAAAACAAAATATAGAAAGAACTTACAATTATCAGGTAAGTTGCGCCTATCTCTATCACATTGCTGTCAGTTGTAAATATGCTCATCAGGCTCTTTGAAAACAGAATGGCAATCACGGTAATAGATACAGAAATCAAGGATGTCATTTTAAGTGTTGCTAAAAGCCCTGCTTTTACTCTTTCCGGTTTGTTAGCACCAAGGTTTTGCCCCACAAAAGCAGAAAGCGCTGCCGCAAAGTTCATTGCAGGCATAACAGCGAGCGAATCAATGCGCATAGCTATTGTATAAGCAGCAATTACATCAGTGCCGAATAAATTCACTATCCATATCAAAGCCATCAGTCCCAAAGCCACAAAAGTCTGCTGCAAGCCGGAGGGTAAGCCTATCTTTATACTTTTATTAAATATTTCTTTATCAAATACCATATTAAATACAGATAGTCGTATTACCTTATGATATTTGTTCAGGTAAAGAATAGCTCCTATAAAAGTAACACCCTGTGAAATGACGGTAGCTATTGCCACACCGGAGATACCCCATTTAAACACTAAAACGAACAGTAAGTCTAAAACAATATTTGTTATAGTCGAAACAATAAGAAAATATAACGGCGTCTTGGAATCTCCCAATCCCCTGAGGATAGCGGAAGTACCGGCAAAACCGAAAAAGAATATCAATCCTGAAAGGTAAATATTCAAATAAAGGCTGGCATAAGGGATAACTTCTTCGGGTAATTGAATGAGTCTGAAAACATGACTGCTGAATAATATTCCGAGAACACTTAAAACAATGGAGGCAAAAAACAGGAAAATATAAAGTGTATCAATTGTTCGTTTTACCTTATCTATTTGTTTGGCGCCGAAATATTGAGCAATAATAATTGTTGCGCCCATACCAAAACCGAGCACTAAGGACACCACGGCAAATATAATAGGAAAAGATGCGCCAACCGCTGCCAGGGCTTGTTTGCCAATGAAATTACCAATGATAATGCTGTCAACAATATTGTACATTTGCTGAAAAACATTACCAATCAGCATTGGCGCGGCAAACTGCAGGATCAATTTACTTTCTTTTCCAACTGAAAGGTCTTTCATTAATTTAATTATTTTGCGAAGATATGTTTTAATTAAAAGGATTTTTATATTTTTGCTCTCATTATTAAAACAAACAACAATGAATAACAAAACAATCAACCCACGGTTTATTTTTATTTTCACGATAATTTTAATTGGCGCTATTCTCAGGCTAACACCTCACTGGCCCAATTTTACGCCCATCGCTGCAATGGCATTATTTGGCGGAGCTTACTTTCAAAAAAAATATCTTGCATTTATCATTCCTCTTGTTGCAATGTTTCTCAGTGATCTGATCCTGGGATTGCATAGCTATATGATCGCCGTTTACCTGAGCTTTGCAATTATTGTTGGCTTTGGCTTTATTTTGAAAAGCAGGATAAAAATCGGGTCTGTATTACTTGCATCAGTCAGTTCATCCATATTATTTTTTATTATTACCAACTTTGCTGTATGGATTGGAAGCCCGTTTTACCCTCAAAATTTTATAGGCTTAATTGAATGTTACACAGCCGGGGTACCTTTCCTTAACAACGGTGTTCTTGGCGACCTGTTCTACAATACGGTTTTCTTCGGAGGATTTTATTTTGCCCAGTTGAGGTTTCCGGTTCTGGCAAGGAACCAGGTCTGAAATTATTTAAAAATAATTTTGTTAAAATTTATCCCGAAATTTCTGGTTTGATTATTTCACGAATACTTTCTTTGTTTCAACAGATTCGCCATTATTTACATTTAAGAGATAAGGTCCTGTAGAATATTCAGATAAATCTAAACTAAATTCGTTATTTCCAATTTGTTTTGGTTCTACAAGAATATTTTCTAATTCTTGTCCTTGAATATTATAAAATTTAAAATGAATGTTCTCTGTGTTTGTTGAAAAATAAGGGATTGTAATATTTCCCGTAGTAGGATTTGGAAAAGGATTTCCTAAAAAAGATTCTATGTTTTTATTCTCAGCAACAGTGGTTGTCATATCTCGGGTAATTTGTTGAATTGAATCATTAGTTGATTGATTACAAAGATCTTCTAAAGTCCAGTGTCTATGATAGTCCATGTATGTTGCTGTTGAATCAATTAATTCATCCCAGTAATTTTTTCCAACTTCAAACCATGGAACCAAAGTGTCGTTTCCGTCTGGCCAACCAAGATCATCTGGATGCATTGAATCGTATTTTCCAATTAAAGTATCATTAGGAAATTCAGTCCAAACAATTGACATTGGTTTTACAACATTAATGTTCTGCACAGAATCAATTGCGTTGTAACAGATAGTGTCCGTCGCTGTCCAGAAATTCTCAACAGGAAAATTATAGTGTTCACATTTTGTACTATCAGGATTTTGGTATGAAATTTGATCATAATTAACTACAACTCCCAACCCAATAGGATTAGTTGCAGTTGCCCATCCACCTGTATTCTCTGGATCAAGATTTAAGTTAGAAGAATAATTTGTTGTGAAATCCTCTGGAAAAAAGTTCCAGTTGTTTTGATCTAAAACAACATTCACCATGGAAGTCGTGTCTGTAAAATTTTCTGAAGGGTCTTTAATTTCATCTGTAATTGTTTTTGTAAAATTATAATAATCGCACTGCGTTGGATCTATTCCTTGTGTAGAAGATTCTGTTCTAGTAATATTAAAATAACCAGAATTATCGTCGCCAAGGGAAAGGGGGATATTTTCATGTTGAGTAAAAGGAATTATTTGATTTCCAAATACATAAGTAAACCAAGGAGCTGTTGTATCTTGAACAGTAATTTCTTGTGGAGGTCGATTATAATCAGGAATTAAAACAGATAACTCTAAAGAACTATATGTGGTGTCAATGATTGGATTTTCATTTGAAACTGCTTTGTGGTTTCTTAATATCGTATAATTCCAATGCCCTGGACTCCAAACATCAGGATTTTGATTAGTTGAATCTGAATAAAATTCTGTTGCCCAATCAGCAGCTCCAGGAGAACCAGTAAAATCAGGGGTTAAAGCATCTTCAACATTAACAGTAATATCAGAAGGATTTTGCCCCCCAATATTATAATGAATAATTGGTTTTTCAAGAACAACATCAGGATGCTGAGGTATTGCACTAATTGCGATTCCGTTTTCTAAGTCAAAATTAATCAAAGGAACAGAAGCATGAACATATTGTTGTAAATATTCGCTCCAAATATAAGCAACTCTTTTTATATTTACATATGAATCTGGGTCCATACTAGGATCTCCTGGATAAATTCTATAATCTGTTTGAGGTTCAAAAAAATACCAATCTGTAAAACTAGAAGTATAATCTCCAACTAAAATTGCATTTGCAGCATGGCCTTGCCCATTCATTGCTTTTGTAGAAATTGTATAACTACGTCCGTTAAATTTTGCATTCATTGATGTGTCCATTACATTAAAATTAATTCCTGAATTTGATATATTTTCAATTCCAGGATCATTAATTATCCGTTGAAGGGAAAATTCCCAACATTCAAATTGTCCTGGAACATAGGTTATTGTATCTGTTTTATCAATTGCTGATTTTTTTTCATGCCAATTTGTCTTTTCATTTTCTGTTTTCAAAACATCTTCGTGAGCAGGAAGATAAGGAATTTGATCTGTCACATAATTATAAACTAATTGTTGATCGCTTGCAGTTGATGAAATTCCATCTCCATCAACATCATATTCATCAGCTTGAATTCCTGATTGCATTGCTAAATAATCATTATAATCTGTAACATTGTCTCCTTTAGAACCTGAACCGTAATAATTTAAATGAAACTCTCCTCCATTAAGAACATCTGGTTGTTTAAATGGATTTAAAACCTGGTCACCATAAAAACCTTTAGAATTTTTTAACTCATCCGTTACTTTTTCTGAAACTTCTTTAGAATAAAATGCATCTTCTTTAGGAGAGTAAACTAAATTATTTTTCATGGCTTGTTCATAAGAAACATAATTCACAACTTCACCTTTTAAATTTTTTACAATATGCTCGCCAGTCTGGACAATTGGTTTTTCTTTGTAAGGTTTAATGTTTTGAGAATTCGCAAAACTGGGTAATAAAGCCAGAAACGCTAAAACAATAAAGAATCGTGATTTCATAACATTAATTTTATACAATATTTATTAAACCGATTTTAGTATTTGCAAATATATAACAAAATATATTGATATCAAAACTATATAAATGGCTAAATAATATTTTGATGTACCGGATTCTTTCTTTCTCGCAAAGTTCCCAAAGAAAATCTCAAAACAACGCAAAGAACAGAGGATATAAGTATGCTGATATTCACCCAAAAGCTCTTTCGGATTGATGCGCCGGAATGTGAGCAGGCTAATCCGAAAGAAAATAGAAACGAGGATTTATAATCCCCGGCAGGAAAAGCGGATTATAAATCCAATGCTTATTTCAATTCGGATTACAAATCCGAATCAGCCCAATTATTTCAAGTGTCCATGCCTGAAGCAGAAATCATTCAAACAACGAATCATCCCGTTCCAGCAGTAAAATAGAATGTTGAGGCACGATAAAATATTTTTCTCCTTCGTACATTATTTCAACAGCGCCTTTTTGCATAAAAATAGCAAGGTCGCCTTCCTGCGCCTGTAATGGAATATATTTTATTTTCTCGTCCACTTTTTTCCAGGGTTCGTCAGCATCATCAGCAGGAACAGGTATCGGATAGCCGGGACCAACCTTTATCACATAACCCGACTGAACGTCCTCTTTCTCTTTATAACCGGGTGGAAGAAAAAGTCCTCCTTTGCTTTTTGAAGAATGAGTAACGGGTTTAATCAATAACCTATCGCCTACAACAATTAGATTTCTTAGCCTGTTATCTTTTGTAAGTTCCATTCTTGAATGTTAATTGTTATTTGTTATAAGTTAAATTTTAAAATTTAATAATCAATCCCCAAGAGTAGCCACCATCACAGCCTTTATAGTATGCAGCCTGTTTTCAGCCTCATCAAAAACAATGGAAGCTTCCGACTCAAAAACCTCTTCTGTTACTTCCATAGCATCAACGCCGTATTTCCGGTATATCTCCTCCCCTACTTTAGTATCCCTATTGTGGAACGCCGGTAAGCAATGCAGGAATTTCACATTTGGGTTACCGGTTTTTTCAAGGAATTCTTTATTTACCTGGTAAGGAAGCATTTCTTTGATCCTGTTTCCCCACATTGCAGGGTCCTCACCCATTGAGAGCCACACATCGGTATAAAGAAAATCAACACCCTTCACTCCTTCCTCAACATTATCGGTGATAGTAATTTTTGCGCCGGTTGTTTTAGCAATTTCCAAGCACTGATTTACGAGTTCTTTTTCCGGCTGTCCCGACTTAGGCGCCACAGCCCTGAAATCCATTCCCATTTTAGCTGCACCAACTAATAACGAATTACCCACATTATTCCTGGCATCGCCAAGATAGGCATAAGAAATTTTATTTATCGTTTTATCCGAATGTTCCAGCATGGTCATAAAATCAGCTAATATTTGTGTCGGATGATATTCATCGGTCAAACCGTTCCAAACCGGCACTCTTGCGTATTCAGCTAATTCTTCAACAATTTTTTGTCCAAAGCCGCGGTACTCGATGCCGTCGTACATACGTCCGAGAACACGTGCAGTATCTTTCATGGTTTCTTTGTAACCAATTTGTGAACCTGAAGGTCCGAGATATGTAACCCTTGCACCCTGATCGTAAGCTGCCACTTCAAATGCACACCTCGTACGTGTTGATGATTTTTCGAAGATAAGGGCTATATTTTTCCCTTTTAGTCTTTGCTGCTCGGTACCTGCATATTTTGCTTTTTTCAGATCGAATGAAAGATCTAATAAAAACTGAATTTCTTTTGGAGTAAAATCCAGAAGTTTTAAATAATGTCTGTTTCTAAGATTATAAGCCATACCTAAATTATTTACGATTTTTGATTTACGATTTACGATTTTTGATTTACGATTTACGATTTTTGATTTACGATTTTTAATTTACGATTTTTGATTTACGATTTTTAATTTACGATTTTTGATTTACGATTTATGATTGTTATGTCCTTTATTTACTTTATTTCCCTTATTCCCCCTATTTCCACTATTCCCTAAACAAATACTACTCTCGTTCCGCCGTCATCCACACCTAACAATGTAGTTTTAGTGATGATGACATCTTTGCCGGTATTTTCAACAAAATCAATTGCCGCTCTGATTTTCGGTGCCATGCTGCCCTCTGCAAATTGTCCTTCATTTAGATACTTTTTCGCCTCAGCAATATTCATCCTGTCAATTGTTTTTTCCTGTGGAGTATTGAAATTAAGGCACACTTTTGCCACATCCGTAAGTATAAACAGCCTGTCAGCTCCGATTTGTTTGGCTAAAAGTGCGGAGGCGAGGTCTTTGTCAATAACTGCATCAATTCCCTGTAATTTATTCGGTCCAACATAAAAAGCAGGAATCCCGCCACCGCCAACTGCTATTACTATTTGCCCGTTTCGTGCTAACTGCTCTATTGATTTTTTATTACTGATGACAAGAGGTTTTGGTGAAGCTACTACCTTACGCCAGCCCCTGCCACGCGGGTCTTTAGCGAATTTCGATTCAGTTTGCTTCATAATTTTATCGGCTTCCTCTTTTGTATAATAAGGACCGATTGGTTTAACAGGATTTTGAAATGCAGGATCATCTTTATTAACCAACACTTGTGTTATAATGATAATAATATCACGGTTCATATCATTGGCTTCAAGTACGTTTCTTAATTGCTGTTCAAACATATAACCAATAAATCCCTGTGAATATGCCACACAAATATCTAATGGCATTTGCGGCAAGCCGTGCATTTTGTGTCCCGCAATATCCGATAACAAAATATTACCGACCTGCGGACCATTACCATGAGTTATTACAATATCATAATCTCTTGTTAATAAATTCAAAAGATTCTTACTTGCCTCATAAGCATTTTTTTCCTGTTCGTCTATTGTTCCCGATTGTCCGTTTAAGATAAGGGCATTTCCACCAAATGCAACTACTGCAAGCTTATTCATAATTTTCCGATATAATTATGTCGCAAAGCTATAACAAAAAATCATTGATAATTTGAATGAATTTCATAATTTTGGTGCTTTGAAAATTAACAGACGTTGATCTTCGCTGAAAAACGCAGATAAAAATCATATTTTTTTTATAATTTAGAGCCTTTTCTAATATAAAAGACCTGACAGGTTTAACTTACTAATATGTTTATAATGTATCAATCTGACAAGTAGTCAATTAATAAAACCTGTCAGGTCTCAATCACAGATTTCTCAATGAAACTCAATCTCAAATTTTACATAGGCTTTTTTGGCGGGCTTAGTTTGTTTTTAATTATTGTTCTGTTTGGTAATCTCGAACCGGGACATCCTGAAGTAACTTATACTCTTGCAGTAGCTTTATTAATGGCAATTCTTTGGATTACCGAAGTTATTCCTCTTGCTGTTACTTCGCTTATTCCTGTTGTTTTATTTCCTTTATTCGGAATAATGAACGGGAAGGATGTTTCAGCCACTTATTTCAACCATGTTATCTTCCTCTTTATAGGAGGATTCCTTATTGCATTGGCTATGCAAAAATGGAATGTTCATAAAAGGATAGCTCTTAAAATATTGATGTTTACAGGGATCAGTCATGGAAGAATTTTATTAGGACTTATGCTTGCAACAGCTTTTCTCTCAATGTGGATTTCAAATACTGCCACAGCTATGATGATGGTTCCTATTCTTATTTCAATAATTCAAAAACTTGAAGAAATATTAGGCAAAAAAGATACAAGGAAATATTCGATAGGGCTATTGTTAGGAGTTGCATATAGCGCTTCAATAGGAGGAATAGCAACATTAGTAGGCACTCCGCCAAATTTATCATTCAGCAGGATTTTTCAGATAATGTTCCCTGAAGCTCCTGAGATTTCTTTTGCCAACTGGTTCTTTTTTGCTTTTCCGGTAAGTGTTGTGTTTTTTATAATTGTTTGGTTTTATCTTTATTACAGGTTCAAACCGAAACAAAAAAACTGGAAGAATATCCATATCGATACATTCAGGCAGCAATACTTATCACTTGGAAAAACCACTTTCGAAGAAAAAATAATTTTTACAGATTTCATTATATTAGCCTTTTTATGGTTAACCCGTTCAGATATTATGATTGGTGCTTTTAAGATTCCAGGATGGTCTTCACTATTTCCAAATCCCGAATATATCAATGACGGAACGGTTGCTATAATGATGTCGGTCATTCTTTTCTTTATTCCGTCGCAGGTTGAAAAAGGTGGTAAATTAATGGACTGGAAAACCGCATCAAAAATTCCATGGAATATTGTATTACTTTTTGGAGGCGGATTTGCTTTGGCAAGTGGATTTAAAGAGTCAGGACTTTCGATATGGTTCGGCAACCAATTGGATTTTGTAAGCTCTTTTCATCCTTTGTTGGTAATTGCAGCTATTTGCTTTATGATGACATTTTTAACCGAATTAACATCAAACACAGCCACTACCGAAATGCTGCTACCGATATTAGCCGGTTTGGCAATTGCTACCGAAATGAATCCATTGCTGTTTATGCTACCTGCCACATTATCGGGTTCAATGGCTTTTATGCTTCCTGTTGCAACACCTCCGAATGCTATCATTTTCGGAACCGGCAAGATAAGGATTATGGACATGGCAAAAACAGGGCTAATACTAAACCTTATAGGAGTTGTAATCATTTCACTTGCCACATGGTTTTTCGGAACTTATGTTTTCGATATTCAGCCGGGTGTTTTTCCTGATTGGGCAAAACTTCCATAAAAACTTAATTCTATTTGATAAATTCATTAAGCAGGGTTAAAATTTTACCAGGACGGATGGGTTTGGAAATATACATATCACAGCCGGCTTCTAAGCTTTTCGATTCGTCTTCCGACATGGCAAAAGCAGTTATTGAAATAATCGGTAAATCTTTCCTGAATGATTTAATAAGTCGTGTGGCTTCATAGCCATCCATTTTCGGCATTCTGATATCCATCAGAATAATATCTATTTCCTTATTTTTCTTAACAAGATCAACTGCTTCCTCCCCATTCATTGCCCTGATAATTTTGATATTAGTTTTTTTAATCGATGCTTTTAGTAATTCATAATTCGAATTTTCATCTTCAGCAATAAGAATGGTTTTATCCTCCCAGTTATATTTAGAAGAACTAAAAGGCTTCGGTTCCTGACTTTCTTCCTTTTCTGCCGTTTCAAAAGGAAAAGTAAAATAGAATGTTGAACCTTTATCAATAGCTGAATCTACCATAATTGTTCCGCCCAATAACTCAACCAAACGTTTCGAAATTGTTAATCCTAATCCTGTTCCACTGTGTTTTTTTGTATGAGGATCTTTAATTTGTCTGAACCTGTCGAAAACTAAATCCAGCTTGTCTTTTGGAATACCAATGCCAGTATCTTTTACAAAAAATTCAAATACCGATTTATCCTGTTTCTTGCTAACAATATACCCTATTTCGATATACCCTTGTTCTGTAAATTTAATTGCATTACTGATCAGGTTTGATAAAATCTGCTGAAAGCGTAACGAATCGGTATAACAGTAATGATTTTCATGGTTTGCAGGAAGGTTCAATCTCAATTCCACATTAGTTATATCGTCTTTTCTTCTCTCCTTAAACGACGAAAATAATGCATTAATAATCGAGCTGATCTGACAACGCTCTTTTCGAATATTTAGCTGACCGTCCTCTATTTTCGATATATCAATAATATCATTAATAAGATTTAAAAGGGAATTGCCACTTCGTATAATGTGATCAAGATATTCATCTTTTTTCACCGGTTTAATCTCAGGTTCTGTAAGTAAGTTTGCAAAGCCAATAATCGAATTCATTGGAGTTCTGATTTCGTGCGACATATTAGCAAGAAAAACTGTTTTTTGTTTATCAGATTCTTCTGCTTCAATTTTTGCTTGTCTTAGCACATGCTCTGCTTTTCTTCTTTGAGTAACATCAATACCCACAGCCCATTCGCGCCAACCCTTAATCAGTGCTGTAGATGTAACACTCGACCACGATATGATTCTTTTAGAACCATCCTTACAAGTTAATTTGGTTTCTTGTTCGCGGTATGTAAACCCGATTTTTCCTGAATCTTTCTCAAGTTCTTCCCTATATTTCTTATCAGGATAAAGCAGTTTCATAGCATCCGGATTTTCAATCATTTCATCAGCAGTATAGCCGGTAATTCTTTCACATTCTTTATTCCAAAAAACAATCAACCCTTTTTCATCAAAAGCATCAATCATTACCGGCATTTTCCGCACTATGCAACTGAACCGATCTTCGCTTTCCGTTACAGTTTTATTTATATCTTTAATTATTTTATCCAACTTAAGAATTTCTTCATTTTTCTCTCCAAGAAGGATATTTGCTTTTTTCTTTTGCCTGTATAACATTAATAAAGCAAACATAAAAATCAGGGCAACAATTAAAAATGAAAGGTATTGATTTGACAATTCAATCAGAATATCAACTCGTTCATTTGATTTGGCAAGTGGAAGCTTTTTTAATAAACTGCCTATCTCATGTTTGCCTGCTATTACTTCGGGCGATGCAAAAATCGAATTTAACGGCAATAAACATAAAATAAAAATCAAGTATAATAAAAACACTTTAATATGATAGTTTATCCTGATCATTTTAAAAAAACCAATGTGATAAATTTCTAAGCCATTATGATAAATACCGGCTAATTTTTTTTATAAATTCCTGTGGTTTAATTGGTTTTGAGATATAATCATTACATCCTGCTTGTAAGCTTTTATCCTTGTCGTCAGCCATGGCATAAGCAGTGAGGGAAATAATAGGCAAATTACTCCTGAATGCCTTGATTTTTCGGGTAGCCTCATAACCACTCATTTCAGGCATTCTTATATCCATAAGCACTAAGTTAATATCATTATTTTCCTTACAAATACTCACTGCTTCAATACCATTTTTTGCCCGTAAAATCTGTACATTAGTTTTCTGTAATGCAGCCTTTACAAGCTCAAAATTTGAAATTTCATCTTCTGCAACTAAAATAATTTTATCTGACCATTCATGTTTATCGATAAGTTTATCAAAAGGTTTCATTTCAATACCACTTTTTATAAGTTTTAGAGGAAGATTAAAAAAGAAAGTGCTACCTTCATGTAATACAGACTCAACCCAAATGGTTCCACCCAACATTTCTGCCAAGCGTTTGGAAATCGTTAAACCCAGGCCTGTTCCGCCATATTCTTTTGTGCTGGATTCCTCAGCCTGGCGAAATCGCTCAAAGATTAAATTGATTTTGTCAAGAGGTAAACCAATACCTGTATCTTTTATGTAAAATTGAATAATATTATCATCTATAATTTTATATCCAAATTCAATATAACCTTTATCAGTAAATTTAATGGCATTACCGACAAGATTATTCATAATTTGCCTGAATCTAAGCGGATCGGTAATAATAGCAAAACTTTCATCCATGTTTTGTTTATTAATAATTATTTCAATTTCTTTTTGCTTATTATTTTCCAATTCATCTATGTAATAATTTTTAATTTCATCAAGAATTTGGTTTACCTGACAAGTGGATTGAATAATTTTAATTTGCTCTGCTTCAATTTTAGCAACATCAATAATATCCTCAATGAGATTGAGAAGAATTTTGCTGTTTTCATTAATGAGCCTGATAAACTCCTCATGGTTTTCAATAGTTAAATCAGGATCATTTAATAATTCGGAAAACCCAATAATTGCATTCATTGGTGTCCTGATCTCATGTGACATATTGGCGAGGAAGGCAGTTTTTAACTTATCCGATTCTTCGGCTTTTTCTTTTGCATGTTTTAATTCAATTTCTGTTTTTTTCTGACTTATCGAAATACTAATTTGATTGGAAATAAATTTCATTAACTCCTGATCCTTTTCGCTGAAAGCATCTTCGTTATGATAATTCTGAACAACAAGAGCGCCTATGGTTTCATCTTTAACTTTTAAAGGTATCCCAAGCCAGACTTTTGCTACAGTACCAATTATTTCAATTTCACCCGATTCGGTAAGTTTTAAAAAATCATTTTCTTTAAGTAGAAGAGATCTGTTTCTTTTAATCAGATAGGCAGTAAGCGATTTTTTTGCAGGAAACTTAGTAAAATGGTCTTTTTCGTCAATAAAATACGGAAGTGTGATTTCATCGTTTTCTTTATCATATAATGCAATATAAAGATTGGTTGTATCAACAACCCTATCCAATTCTAATCGGATTACCGTATAAAGTTCATTCAAATCTTTGGTAGTATTAACAGCATTACCGATTTTATATACAACATTTTTCTGATTTTCCTCTCTTTTTTGTTCCTCCTCAATTTGTTTTTGTTTGGTTACATCCCTTGCGCTTCCAACCGTTCCAATCATTTTACCGTTTTCGTCCCATAGAGGTGCTTTATTAACATCAAGATATAAAAATTCTCCTTTTACATTACCAAATTCATCAAATCTTTTAGGTTTCTTACTTTTTATTACGATTGAGTCGGAGTCGGCACATATCTCCCCGAAAGTATGCCAGTCAGGATTTTCAGGATGTTTCTCTCTTTCTCTTTGTGCAAAGAAAATATCCGTTTTGCCTATAGGTTCATCTGTATCTTTTGCGTACAACAGTTTGTCGCATATTCCCTGATTAACAAAAATAAAGTGTCCGTCGAGATCTTTAGCCCATATCATATCCGGAACATTGTCAACCATTAACCTGAAAAACGAGTACAATGTCTTATAATTCTGTTCGCTTTTTTTATTGGAATCTAATGTTTTATATTTCTTTTCAAACTGTTCAATACGTTCTTGCAATTCCTTCAATTCATTTATCAACTGGGTTTTTGTCTTTTGTTCAAGTTTCATTCTTTTTTCTTTTATATACAAAAACTAAATTTTTATTTCAATTTTTGAGCTTGCTTTTAACAAGCAAATATAAATAAATAAACTTGGTTAAGCCAAATTAATATTATAGACTTGGTTTATTTAACCCTAAAATATGTATTTTTGGAAAGTAATTTTTAAGGCTATGAATTTGGAATTGCTCACAAAACAAGTTGCTAACCTAAGCAGAACAATAGGGAGCTTTTTAAAAAATGAGATAAAAAATTTAAAAGGCACTGATATTATAAACAAAGGTGTTAACAATTTTGTTACTTATGTTGATAAAACTTCTGAAGAGAGACTTGTATCGGAACTCAGTAAAATTTTGCCTGAAGCGGGATTTATCGCTGAAGAAAATCCCGAATACAAAAAAGGAGAATTGTATAACTGGATCATTGACCCGCTTGACGGAACCACTAACTTCATTCATGGAGTTCCTCTGTATTCCATCAGTATCGCATTAATGAAAGGGAATGAAATTATTTCCGGAGTTGTTTACGAAGTTAATCTTAACGAATGCTATTATGCATGGGAAGGAGGTAATTCATACCTTAACGGGCAGGAAATAAAGGTTTCTCAAACCGGAAAGCTGAACGACAGTTTGTTGGCAACCGGCTTTCCTTATTACGATTATAGCAAATTAAAAGAATATATCGAAGTTTTTAAATACATTATGAAAAATACTCATGGCATTCGCAGGCTTGGCTCTGCTGCTGTCGATCTGGCTTATGTTGCCTGTGGGCGATATGATGGATTTTATGAATATGGGTTGAATTCATGGGATGTTGCAGCAGGTTCAATTATCGTTCGGCAAGCCGGCGGTGTGTTGAGCGATTTTTCCGGACAAGCTGACTATATTTTCGGGAAAGAGATAATTGCAGCAAATCCTCTTATTTATGATGAGTTTTTAAAAATAATTAAAAACAATTTTTAAAATAATTTATATCTTTTATTAATATTATATTTTGATTTATCAAAACCTATTATATGAATTCCAATCAAAAGCATCAAAACAATAATCATAACAAGGAAATAACAATAGCAAAAGATACACCGGGAAGAAGTTTGACAAAAGCAATAACCTGGCGGATTCTTGCATCAGGAGCAACTTTTCTTGTTGCATTTGTTATATTTAAAAGATTTACTGAAAAAAATCTGCCTGAAGTATTGGAAGGTGCTACTTTCGTTACAATACTGGAGTTTGTAGTAAAAATATTGATTTATTATCTACACGAACGATTGTGGACAAATATTAAGTGGGGGAAATATATGAAAAGGAGATACTGGAAGGGAAGAGCATGGAAAAAATTATATCGCGAAATGCATAAGCAATAAGAAAATAAATAAAACTATGATGAAAAGAAATCTATTTAAACAAGTTGTATGGTTAATATTTTTTATTATTTTATTTGAACCTATATGGGCGCAAGACAGCATTACAGATAAAATCTTTAAAGTATATAAGTTTGATATTAAGGAACAAATAGCTCCTCCTGTTTGGCGAAAAACACAAAAAGCATTTGAACAGGCAAAAGAATCAAAAGCTGATCTTATCCTTATCCACATGAACACTTACGGGGGTATGCTTGATGCTGCCGATTCAATAAGGACAATAATTCTGAAATCAGATATTCCTGTATTTGTTTTTATTGACAATAATGCGGCTTCTGCCGGCGCTCTTATCTCAATTGCCTGCGACAGCATTTACATGCATCCGGGAGCTAATATTGGCGCAGCAACGGTTGTGGATCAATCGGGAAAACCTTTACCGGATAAATACCAGTCATACATGCGGTCAATGATGCGTTCAACAGCAGAAGCTAAAGGAAGAGACCCGGATATTGCCCAGGCAATGGTTGACCCGAGAATTTATATTGAAGGGATTAGCGATACAGGACATGTCCTCACATTTACTGCTTCGGAAGCATTAAAATACAAATTTTGTGAAGGAATTGCAGAGTCTATACCGGAGGTTTTAGAACTGGCAAATATTGAAGAATATGAAATTGAGGAACAAAAACTGACAGCTACAGATAAAATAATCGGATTTCTCATTAATCCGTTTGTGAGCGGAATTCTGATAATGATAATTATAGGAGGAATCTATTTTGAACTGCAAACACCCGGAATAGGTTTTCCTATCGCAGCCTCAGTAGTAGCCGCTCTCTTGTATTTTGCTCCTCTGTATCTTGAGGGATTAGCCGAGCACTGGGAAATTGTTATTTTTATTATCGGTGTCATCCTGATTGCTGTTGAGATATTTGTAGTACCCGGGTTCGGAGTGCCCGGCATTTTAGGAATTATCTTCATTGTTGCAGGATTAACCCTTAGCATGACCGGTAATTTAGGATTCGATTTTTCAGGAATTGAAATTACAGGTATTCTTATGTCGTTTTTTATTGTGGTTATAGCAATGTTCCTGTCTATTTTACTTTCATTTTATTTTAGCAGAAAAGTATTTACTACAACCATATTCGGTCACCTGGCTTTAGATTCGACACAACAGGTTAATGAAGGCTTTACATCTTCTGACAATGAATATAAAAACATGGTAGGTAAAAAAGGAACAGCTAAAACAGTATTACGACCTGCAGGAAAAGTTAAAATAGAAAATGAAATATTTGATGCAACTGCAGAAGCAGGATTTATTGAAAAGGGTGAGCCTGTTGAAGTAACCGGATATCAAACATCACAACTCTTTGTAAAAAAATCATATCAGAAAAAATAAATAATGAATCCTCAAATTAATTTAATTCAGGGTGATATCACCCAGCTTAAAGTTGATGCCATTGTTAATGCTGCAAATACCGGTTTACTTGGCGGAGGCGGCGTTGACGGCGCCATTCACAGAGCAGCCGGGCACCAATTACTTAAAGAATGCCGTACATTGAACGGATGCCCGACAGGCGATGCAAAAATTACAAAAGGATATAATCTTCCGGCAAAGTATGTAATCCATACAGTTGGCCCTGTTTGGAATGGCGGAAAATATAATGAAAAGGAATTGTTAGCCGGATGTTACAAAAACAGCCTGCAACTTGCCGTTGAAAATAATTGCAGAACCATAGCCTTCCCAAATATAAGCACAGGTGTTTACCGGTTCCCTAAAGATTTAGCAGCCCAAATAGCAATAGGCAAAGTAAAATCTTTTATCGAAAAAAATACAATTATTGAAAAGGTTATTTTTGTTTGCTTTGATAAAGAAAATTTCGAAATTTACAATAAATTTCTATCTGAATAATTACTGATTAGATATTTTTTCACTTATTTCTAATATCTCAGTTATGTCATTCAATTTAATATTTACCGGCAGCATTTTTTTAATCTTTTTTTCATTAAACTCTTCAATTGTACCAGACCAGACGGTAATTGACAGTCTAAAAAACCGGCTTAATGAAGCAGATGAACTTAGCAAAATTGAAATTTTAAATGAGCTTTCCAAATTGTTAAGCACTGTTTCTTATGAAGAAGCTTTGAAATATTCAGAGGAAGCACTTGATTTAGCACAAAAAGTAAATAATAAAAAAGAAGAAGCTAAATCGCTGCATCTTATCGGTACGATTTATTACTATCGGGGAAACTTTGATAAAGCCCTCGATTATTTTAAAAGATCCCTTAAGATAAGTGAGGAAATAAATTATATTATCGGAATTGCAAAAACATCCAACAACATAGGTCTTGCTTATGACTACCTCGGAAGATTAGACCAGGCATTGGAATATCATTTTAAATCCCTTAAAATTGAGCAAGAAACCGGAAATAAAGATGGCATTGCCGGATCTTTTAATAATATAGGAAAAATTTATCATCAATTAAAAAAATATGATAAAGCCCTGGAATTCTATTTTGATGCTTTTGAAATATACGAAGCGGCAGAAAAAGGCAGTATTATTCAAAATTCATATAATAATATCGGATCAGTATATTTTGACTTTGAAGAGTATGATAAAGCGCTGGAATATTATAACAAAGCATACGATATCAGTAAAAGCCTTAATGACAAAGAATCAATGGCATCTTGTTTAAATAATATTGGAACAGTTTATTCAAACCTTGAGAATTACAACAAAGCTTTGGAGTTTTACCTGAATTCATATAAACTGAACCTTGAAATTGGTGATAAATGGTCAATGGCAAACAATTGCCGAAATATTGGAGGTATATACATGAACCAGGATAAATTTGAACTATCTCTCGAATATTTTAATAAAGCACTAAAAATTTCAAAAAAAATAAAAGCGAGGGATTTGATATTAATTTGTTATGAATCATTGTCAGACTTATACGCTTCACAAAACAATTATCAAAAATCATTAGAATACTATATACTTTATTTTAATACACACGATAGTATTTTTAATGACGAAACAAGTAAACAGATAGCCGAACTTCAGACAAAATATGAAACAGAGAAAAAGGAGAAAGAAATTGAATTGTTAAAAAAGAATGAACAAATTCAGAAACTTGCTATAAAAAAACAAAAAATATTGCGCAATTCCTTTATCGTGGGTTTTGCACTGATTTTTATTTTAGTCATCGTCATCCTCAGAAATCTTCATCGGAAAAAACAAAGTAACAGAATAATAGCCACCGAAAAAGCAAAATCAGACAAACTCCTGCTGAATATTCTGCCTTCAAAAGTAGCTGGGGATTTAAAGGAAACCGGAAAAACCGAGCCGGAAATCTTTGAAAATGTTACTGTATTTTTTTCCGACATTGTTAATTTTACTAATATTTTTTCTACCCATGAACCAAAAATAGTAATAAAAGAGCTGAATGAAATATTTACTGCATTTGACGATATAATGATAAAAAATCATTGTGAAAGGATCAAGACTATAGGCGATGCCTATCTTGCAGTTTGTGGTATGCCTGAAAAAAATCCAAAACATGCTGAGAATATCATAGTCTCGGCAATCGAAATTAAAAAATATATGGCAAAACGTAATGTTACCTCGAATATCAAGTTAGATATTAGAATGGGTATTCATTCAGGGGAAGTTGTCGGAGGTGTTGTCGGAGTTAGAAAATATATTTTCGACATCTTTGGAGATACGGTAAATACAGCGTCAAGAATGGAAGGTAAATCTGAGGCAATGCAAATTAATGTTTCGGAATCAACTTACAATATTGTTAAAAACAAATTTCAATTTAACGAAAGAGATCCTCTTATTGTAAAAGGCAAAGGAAAAATGAAAATGTATTTCGTTAAAACTTAACTTATCAACGGCTGTGCAAATCGCTTAATATCCTCATCAGTAACTTTATTGTCGCAAAGTATGGCAAGCCTTTCAATTACATTTCTCAGTTCCCTGATATTACCGGTCCATGGCATTTTTTGAAGCTCGGTAACAGCGCCTTCTTCGATTTCCATTAAAGGTTTCCCGTTATTTTCACATATCTGCTGCATAAAATGATTTGCGAGTAACTGAATATCCTCCTTTCTTTCTCTCAAAGCCGGCACATGGATCAGGATTACGCTTAGTCTGTGATACAAATCTTCCCTGAATTTTTCTTTCTGTATCTGGTCTTTCAGGTTTTTATTAGTTGCAGTAATAACCCTGACATCAACCGGAATATCCTTTTCACCGCCAACGCGTGTGATCTTGTTTTCCTGTAAAGCCCGTAACACTTTTGCCTGTGCTGACAGACTCATATCTCCAATCTCATCCAGGAAAATAATTCCTCCATTTGCCTGTTCAAAATCTCCTTTCCTCTGTTTAATGGCAGATGTAAATGAACCTTTTTCATGTCCGAAAAGCTGGCTTTCGATCAACTCTGATGGGATTGCAGCACAATTCACCTCAATAAACGGGGCGTGTGCACGGTTGCTTTTCTCATGGAGCCATCGCGCCACAAGCTCTTTACCTGTTCCGTTTTCTCCGGTAATTAATACACGTGCATCAGTTGGCGCTACACGTTCTATAATGTCTTTAATTTTCGTCAGAGCCTCCGATTCCCCAACCATTTCCCAGGTTTGACTCACCTGCTGTTTAAGTTTTTTAGTTTCCGTAATTAAGGTTGATTTATCTAATGCATTACGTATAGTAATTAACAAACGGTTTAAATCAAGCGGTTTGGCTATATAATCATAAGCGCCTTTCTTAATAGCTTCCACGGCAGTTTCAATGGTTCCGTGTCCTGATATCATAATAATAGGCGAGTCAGTCAATAAAAGCGCTTTGTCCAGAACTTCTATTCCATCCATTTCAGGCATTTTGATATCACACAGTATTACATCGTATGTTTTGTTTTTGATCAATTCAATAGCATCCATCCCGTTTTCTGCCTCATCAACTTTGAATTTTTCATACTCAAGAATATCCCTGAGTGTATTTCGAATACTTCGCTCGTCGTCAATAATTAAAATATTTGCCATTTCAAACCGTAGTTGTTTAAACCCGTAGAAAAAAAGGTATAATTAATGATTTTCAAAAATACAAATAATAAGTTTTTGAATGTATCGGAATTTCGAAGTTTAATTTTAAAACACTAACACAAAAGCACACGAGCACAAATATTTTTTTTAAATCAAGTTGCGAAGGTATGTTCTTAATATATTATCTTTATTTTTGTTTTCTTTGCACATCATTAATTTTTCTTATGATAAAAGCAGTAAACATCTATAAATCTTTCGGGAATCTCAAAGTACTGAAAGGAATTGATATTGAGATAGGGAAAGCTGAAATTGTATCTATTGTCGGTGCTTCAGGAGCAGGTAAGTCCACTTTGTTACATATTATCGGAACAATTGATAATGCAGATAAGGGAGAAGTAATTATCAATGATATTAATGTAAATAAATTGAATGAAAAGAAACTTTCTGAATTCAGGAACGGGCAAATCGGTTTTGTTTTTCAATTCCATCACTTGCTTCCTGAGTTCACGGCTCTTGAAAATGTTTGTATTCCGGCGTTTATAGCCAAAGTTCCCCGGAATAAGGCATTAAAAAAAGCCAAAGAATTATTAGAGTTTTTAAACCTGACCGACAGGCTTGATCATAAACCTTCGGAGCTTTCGGGAGGAGAACAGCAAAGGGTGGCAGTGGCGCGCGCCCTGATCAACGAGCCATCGGTTATTCTCGCTGATGAACCATCAGGTAACCTTGACTCCACATCAGCCATAGAACTCCATAATTTATTTTTCAGTTTACGCGATAATTTCCGGCAAACATTTATTATCGTTACGCATAATCGGGAACTGGCTAATATGGCTGACAGAAAACTGACTATTAAAGATGGAGTTATTCAAAATCAGGTTAGTAATCCACAATAATAATTCATTAGTAACTTCGTTAAAGAAACTTAATGAGATAGTTAATAATCCGACATTACGTTATTTAAAAATGGTCTTGAAAAGAATACTCGCAATTACATTCTCCTGTATAATCCTGTTGATCTCCAACCAAATTTTTGCTCAAACTGAAGTTGACAATAATTACCAAACTGCAATTTCTTCGGCAGACGAATATTTTATCAATGGTGATTATATCAATGCCAAAGCTTCTTATCAATATGCCTGCAGGTTAAAACCCGATGAACAATATCCTAAGAAAAGGCTGAAGGAAACGATAGATCGACTAAGGGAAAAAATGGCTGTAATGGAACAGTATAATTCGGAGATACTAAAGGCTGACAAGCATCTCAGGTTAAAGGAATATGAACAGGCAAAAGAAAAATACGAGGCAGCCC
>JADHVR010000030.1 GCA_016783885.1 Bacteroidales bacterium | reverse complement strand
TGGAAAAAAAGAAAGGCGCTGCTCTCGTCCCAAAGTAATGATATTACTGAACACGGGATCAAGGAAACAACGCCCGTTGCAAAAATATAAAATATTTTGCAATTTTATTTTGATTTTAACGGTATAACTGTTAGGTTGAAAATACGAGGTTTTGAACAAAAACCGGAGTTTGGTTAGCAATGGCAGATTTTTTATGTGGTATTATAGGCAAGTTTGGATATTAATAAATAAAAGAGTATTTTTGTTTTGAAAAATGACGCTATTGATTTTTTACTGATGAAAAGTAAACAGATTAAAAAACCAAAAAAGAGAAAAATTCATTTATGAACACAAACAATAAATACATACAGCAAATTAATAAAAAATTACAATCATTAAACCCTTATTTAATTTTATTGTTTGGTTCGTATGCTTACGGCTCTCCACACGATGACAGTGATATAGATTTATTAGTAGTTACTAATGATAATTTCATGCCACAAAATTTTCAGGAAAAAACTGAAATCTATTTGAAAATTAAACAACAAATACGCGAAATTAACAAACAAGTTGCTATAGATTTGCTTGTTTATACAATCCCAATGTATCAAAAATTTATAGAATTAAATAGCAGTTTTGCTCGCGAAATCATTAATAAAGGAAAAATACTATATGAAAGCAATAACACAACAATGGCTTAATTCCGGATGGCAATCCATCAATAGAACAAGCTGAACAACTTTACGAATTTGCAAAGTATGTTTATGAAAAAACAATTAAAATGATAGAATAAGGTTTGAAACATTTTTAGCTTTCAGACAATATTTGTTTGCCGCAGTGAATACATTTACCTGTATTATCCAGCCCCGATGCTTCGGTAAAATATCCCACACGATTTATCACAAGATGATTGCACTCATGGCAAAAGGTATTTTGTCCCTCGCCGGTCCTGATGTTGCCAATGTAAACGTAATTCAGTTTGTTACTTGCAATCTCAAACAGTTGCCGCAATTTCGAAACGCTCGTGGCTTCTTTGTTCATCTTATATGTAGGGAAATATCTGGATATGTGCAGTACCGTATCTTTTCCTAATTCGTTTGTTAGCCAGTCAACCATTCGTGAAAATTCCTTTACATTATCGTTGGTATCGGTTATCACTAAGTTGGTGATCTCAAAATGCTTTCCGTATTTTTTAATAGTTTTAAGGGTATTAAGTACCGGTTCTAATCCTGACGAAGTGAATTTTCTGTAGAAATCCTCACTGAGCGCTTTAAGATCAATACTGAAGGCATCCATATATGGTATCAACTCTTCCAATGGCTCCGGATTGATATAACCGTTGGTTACAATCACATTTTTCAAACCCTGTAGTTTCGCAGGTTTGGCAATATCGAGCATAAATTCGTACCATACGGCAGGTTCGTTGTAAGTGTATGCTATGCCAAAGTTGTCCTTCCTTTCTTTTGCCATATTCACAATTTCTTCCGGTGTATAATAATTCAAATTAGGATATTCCTCCACTCCTGTCTGCGAAATTTCCCAGTTCTGGCAGAATTTGCAATGCAGGTTACATCCGACACTCCCAACGGAAAAAATGGTCTTTCCCGGAAAGAAATGATATAAAGGTTTTTTCTCTATCGGGTCGAAATGGAGGGAGCACACCTGTCCGTAATTTTCAGAAATCAGTTGTCCGTTCTCATTTTTCCTCACTCTGCACGAACCTCGTTTACCTTCGCTGATAATACATTTATGAGGGCAGAGAAGGCATTGGACTTTGCCGTTTTGCTTTATATAGTAAGAAGCTTCTTTCATGATTAACCGGTATTGTTGTTTTTCTGTTTTGTAAAATTAAGAATTTGTTTTGGAATGTGTAATGCTTTAATGCTATTTATCATTTTTTCATAATGCGACCCTTCCCAATAGAGCTTTTTACATTGTGTGCATTGAAAAAACTCATTGAAATACTTTTTTGTTTTAGGTTTTAACTGATCAAGAATTTCCTTTTTATCAACTTTTTCAATAATGCCATTGCACTCCATGCAACGAAACAAAAGTTTAATAACGACTGATAAATCAAAGCGGGTTATTACTTCCTTTAACTGTTCTCTGGGGTTTTGCGACCTTATCCAGTAACCATGCGTAACAGCATTGTTTTTAAGGATACCGATATCTCTTGTCAGGATGATCCTTTTCTCTTTTTTAGCAATGTCGATGATCTGTGGGTCGGGATAATTGTTTTCATACAAGGTGTCGAATCCAAGCATTCGCAGATAGCGCGCCAGTTTACCGAGATGAACATCGAGAATAAATTTTGTTTTGCGCAAAGGTTTTGGTCTTAGATGAGTTACATTTGAAATATTCAGGCTTTCAAAAACAGGGTAAACAGATATACGGTCGCTCTCAGCCGGTTTATAGTTAAATGTTACCGATTCGCCGTTTACAAGGATCATATCGATTTCAGTGTGAGGAACACCAAGTGATTCCATTACATCTTTAACAGAGGGATTCCCGGTAAATGAATGTTCGAAAGTAGTTTTTCTTTTCTGCCGGTGAAGAAAATCATTCAGCTCCTCATAGAAACGTATGTGTATTGTTTTTGGCATTTTTTAAAACTCGGTATCATTTAAGAACTTCCAAACCGGATTATTTCCCGTTTTCTGAAATGATAAAGATACGCCAAAATATAATATGCGCCAAAACCACTGAAAACATGCCACAAAAAGTGTGTTCCCATAGGTAAAAATGAAATTTGAGTTGCGTCAATCTCCCTGAATATTAATGCGAGAATAAACAGTACTATTGTGATTATAACATAATTAACTTTATAAAATCCGGTTTTAAACAAAATGATAACAAGCGGAAGCGCAGTGATAATGCCACTGATTGCATACGAAACATTTATTGCTGTGTGTTGAGGAAGATACCTGAAAAAAAGAGAGCGGGTAAAAAGTGATGGAATAATTACAAACAAAACATACCACCATTTTTTAAACACCTTGATCCAAAAGTAAATGCTTATTGATAAAGTAATGGTTGCGGCGGGTAATATATCCATGTACAGGAAAAATTTTGAAGCCCTGAGGGCATGATATAAAGTGCTGCCTGTTCCACAAATAAACATAAGAAAAATACAATAAAACAGGAATTTGAAGTTTCCGAAATCTTTTCTAATCCTGAGCATCCAGTAAATTGCCGGGATTATTATAAGAAGTGATGAAACTGCATTCCATGGTTCAACGATGAGATTATCAGTATTAGTTTCCGTATAAACGGGACCATTATCCGGCAATCGCTGGTTGTACCAATCGGACTGAGATTGAAAAACCGGATAACTAATAATCTCCCAAGCCATTTTTATCATTTTTCTGCAAAATGCAAAGTGAAATTGTTTATTCGTTAAAATTATTCAAAAATATTTTTTTCTTTCCATATCTTTGGAAAATTAATTAGTGTTTGTTTATAAAGTCGGCAAAAATTAAAAAATGTGAATAAAATTAGTACAATAACACACCCCTACACCCCTCTCATAGAGGGGAATATTGGTATTCATATTTTTAATTTTTTTTCAAATTCAGTACATAAAAGACAAGCACTAATTACAATATTTTTAAATCCTAAAAAAATATTTTTATGAAAAACAAGGTGTTAAAATTCAAGAAATTAATTTTTGTTGTTTTACTTCTAATTACTTCTAACTCTTTTGCCCAAAATTACTACATTCCATTAAATATTCAAAAGGCATATAAAAACGGAACCCGCTCCTCCGATGGTAAGCCCGGTGCGAATTACTGGCAAAATTCATCGGATTATAAGATCGATGTTGAACTAAATACCAAAGAGGATATTATAAAAGGAGAAGCAATAATTACTTATCATAATAATAGCCCGGATACTTTAAAAAGAATAATATTCAGGTTGTACCAGGATTTTTTCCGGAAAGGCAATGCCCGGCAATGGCCCATTCCTGATGGCGATATATCCGAAGGAGTTCAAATTACAAAACTCAGGATTGGCGATAATGAATACGATCCCGATAGCGACTTCCCAAACTGGTGGATGACTAATTTATCTATCAGGTTAAAAGATCCCATAACACCTGGTTCTGATACCGAAATTGAAATAGAATGGAACTTTAAGCTCCCGACAGTCAGAGGTTTGAGAATGCGAAAATATGATGACGGGCATTATTTTATCGCATACTGGTATCCCCAGGTAGCTGTATATGATGACATTGATGGCTGGGACAGGATAGAATACCTGGGAACTGTAGAATTTTATAACGATTTCAATAATTATGATGTCAAGATTACGGTGCCCGGAGATTATGTTGTGTGGGCAACAGGTGAGCTTCAAAACAGGGATGAAATGCTTAAACAGGAGATTATCGAAAGATACAAAAAAGCAACAGAATTAGATGAAGTGATCCAAATTATTACACAGGAGGATTATGATGATGGAAGAGTTACGATTAGAGGAAATAAACATACATGGCATTTCAAGGCTGAAAAAGTTCCTGATTTTTCATTTGCAGCAAGTAATAAATCAAACTGGGATGGAGTGAGCCTTGTTGTTGACTCTTTAACAGGCAGAAGAGTTTTAACCGATGTGGTTTATCCTGAAAATTCCGATAACTGGGAGCGAGCCGCTGAAGTATCAAGAGCATCGGTGGAATACATGTCTTTTATATTACCCGGTGTTCCTTTTCCTTATTCTCATGTAACTTCGTTTAGCAATGGCACACGACGTGGAGGTATGGAGACCCCAATGATGGCAAATAACGGAGTATCGAGGAGGTTTACCGGCATGGTGATATTATTATTTCATGAAATCTCACATAATTATTTCCCGTTCTACATGGGTACAAATGAACGTAAATATGCCTGGATGGATGAGGGGTGGGCTGTATATTTGCCAACTGAGATCGTTAATAAATATGCTCCTGATTATAATTATTTCGGTGAAGAAGTTAAGGGTTATTTTTATATGGCTGGTCATGAAACGGAACTCCCTTTGATGGTTCCTACCTTTCAGCACAATAGCTGGTCAAGCGGCAGAACGGCTGCATATACCCGCCCGGCTGTGGCTTATCATTTGCTCAGGGATGCAATGGTAGATGAGCTTTTTAAACGGGCTTTGAAAGAATATATAAGCCGTTGGAGTGGTAAACATCCTTTACCGTTTGATTTTTTTAACACCTTTGAAGAAATAGCAGGAGAGGACCTCGGATGGTTTTTCCAACCCTGGTTTTTTGAGTTCGGTTACCCTGACCTTGCTATTAAAGAGGTTCGAACAGATAACATTGTAGTAGTAGAAAAAATTGGAAATATGCCCGTACCGGTTGAGATAACCTGGTGGTACGAAGACGGGACAGGCGATATGGCTTATTATTCTACAGCTATTTGGAAAGATGGTAAAAGCATATTTGAGATTAATTTGCCTGAAGAAAAGAAGATCAAGAAAATTGAGATTGGCAGTGAAACCATACCTGATGTTGATGAGGAAAATAATATCTGGAAAGCGGAATGATTTCATGTGTTGATGTGTTCAAGTGTTAATGTGTTCTGGTTTTTAACTCTAACACATGAACACTTGAAGGCTAAATAGTGTCTGTCTTTAAACTACTGAAGTTGTGAAAAATCAAAAAAATAAATTCCATAACTCCCCATTTAAGTGGGGAAACAGGGGGGTTAAAATGAGCAATATATTTATTTTTTTGATTTTTATGACTTTATAAGCGGACACTAAATAATATTTTGATGCTATATTCTTCTGAATTTTATTTTAGTTAATTTTACCCACCTTTAAATTATCGAACAGTCGAACAGATATAAATAAATGAGTGTTAAAGTTGCGGTAGTTATTTTAAACTGGAATGGGAAGAAGTTTTTAGAACAATTTCTTCCCTGCGTTGTTGAAAACAGTGAAGACCAGGCAGAGGTGATTATCGCTGACAATGCCTCGACTGATGATTCAATTGATTTTATCAAAAAAGAATTTCCCGGAATCAGGATCATTCAAAACAAGACTAACAGTGGTTTTGCAAAAGGTTATAATGATGCACTCTCACAGGTTGATGCAAAATACTATATCTTGTTAAACTCCGATATAGAAGTTACACCGAACTGGATAAAGCCTGTTATTGACATAATGGAAAGCAATGAGTTAATTGCAGCATGCCAGCCAAAGTTGAGGTCGTTCTACGAAAGGGATAAGTTCGAATATGCAGGAGCAGCGGGAGGATTCATTGATAAATACGGTTATCCTTTTTGCAGGGGAAGGGTTTTTCAGACAGTAGAAACAGACAAAGGGCAATATGATGACGCTGCTGAAATTTTTTGGGCTACAGGCGCCTGTATGTTTGTCCGTTCGGATGTTTACCGCAAATTGGGTGGTCTGGATAAGAGGTTTTTTGCCCACATGGAAGAGATAGATTTTTGCTGGAGGGCAAAGAATCAAGGGTATAAAATTATGTATTGCCCTAATTCAACGGTCTATCATGTTGGAGGTGGAACGCTGCCGAAAAAGTCATGGAGAAAAACATATCTCAACATGCGGAATAACAACATAATGCTTTATAAGAACCTGCCTCATAACCGAATTTTGAAAGTTTTTACAGCAAGATTAGTACTGGATTGTGTAGCCGCTTTTAAATTTTTAATTGATGGAGGTATTATGGATATGATAGCAGTAGTGAAAGCACATTGGAAGTTTTTCTCTATGCTTAAGCAATTAAAAACTGAAAAGAAAAAAACCGTGCATCATGAAGTTACAAAAATTTACCGGAAAAACCTGGTTGTTGAATATTTCCTGAAAGGCAAAAGAAAATTCTCTGATTTAAACTCTGATAAATTCATTTAAGGCTTAAAGCTTTTAAGTGCAAGCCGGTACGATTCCAGTCCAAAACCTATTATAGAACCTTTAGCGTAAGCACCTATTAGCGAAACCCGCCGGAAATCCTCTCTTGTAAAATATTTTTTAAATATGAATTCCCTATATATACAATGGATCTTAAAATTCTCCGGCTTCTTTTAATACAGTTTCAAATACATTTTCAGAAAATCGGAAATTCGTATTTCTGATCTTTGCCAAAATTGGTTTTACTGATTTAATTATACCAAGCTTTTTTGCCCTGAGAACAATTCCAAAGGTTCCGGTATAATCAATACTAAGTTTTTCTGCAAGTTTTCTTGCCTTAAGATCATCCAGTATAATTATAGAGTTTTTAATCTCAAAATATAATGAAATTGCACTCGCTTCGCCTTTGCCCATCTCTAATTCAAGTATTTTTTGATAATGATCATCTTTAGGTGCCTTTATCCTAATCCAGTCAGGCAGAGGTGTTCTAAATTCCTCTAAAATTTCAAAAGTTGTATAAACTTCATCGAAAAGCTTGGTTAACAATTCAAGTTCTTTAATTTTACTAAGAAGAATTAAGCAACTTGTATCTGAAATGACAATCTTAAATCTTGGCTTCATCTTTTATGATTTCACTTGCAGGATAATTAAAAAAAGAAACATCATAATCTGCTAATATTTCGGAAAATGCCACCTTGGATAATCCTGCTATCTCAGCAGCCTGTCCAAGCGTAAGTTTTCCGGATTCATAGAGTTTAGCTGCAAGGAATTTAACAGTATCTTTAGAGTCAAGTTCTATTTTTTCAGGTATATTTAAAGTCAGGGTTTTCATGAATTTAGATTTTTTATGCAATTATTATCGGATTAATTTAAACATTTTTTACAAAAGTATAAATTTTTAGTTTAAGTTCCACAGAGAAAGCTTTTAAGTGCAAGCCGGTACGATTCCAGTCCAAAACCTATTATAGAACCTTTAGCGTAAGCACCTATTAGTGAAACATGCCGGAAATCCTCCCGTGCAAAAATGTTTGAAATATGAACTTCCGTTACGGGCGTATTAATGGCTTTCACGGCATCGGCAATGGCAACGGAGGTATGAGTATAACCACCGGCATTAAGAATAATACCATCGTAAGAAAAGCCCGTTTCATGGAGTTTATTTATGATATCACCCTCAACATTGCTTTGGTAATATTCAATATCAATTTCAGGAAAATCTTTTTTTAGTTTTTTTAAATACTCTTCAAATGAAACGTTTCCATAAATGGAGGTTTCTCTCTGACCTAATAAATTCAGATTGGGACCGTTTATAATTATTATTTTCATATTTTTTTTAAGTGTCAGTTTAAAAAATAGCACACTCCAAAATTAAAATCATTTCTTATAATTTCAATAAAATTATTAACTTTGTATCATGGAAATGACTATAAAATATTTAAACGATGCAAATGGGAATATAAGTGATGTTCAAATTCCATTTAATGAATGGGAAAAAATTTTATGGAAAATTAATAAATATGAACAAACACTTAAGATAAAGGATGATTTAACTGAAGCTTTTGAGGAAGTAAAAAAAATGAGAGAAGGAAAAATAAAAAAACAAACATTATCTGAATTTTTGAATGAATTATAGTGTTATTCCCACCCCGAAATTTAAAAGAGAATTAAAGAGGTTATATAAAAAATATCCTTCTCTAAGATCAGATTTATTAGAATTAGAAAGAAACCTTTCAGAAAATCCACATCAAGGAACAAATTTAGGTGGTAATACTTTTAAAATCAGAATTGCAATCAAAAGCAAGGGAAAAGGCAAGAGTGGAGGTGCAAGAATCATTACGTTTATTGTAAACGACGACCATGAATTATACTTGTTGACAATTTTCGATAAGTCAGAAATAGAAAATATTGATGATAAGACCCTCACGAAGTTAATCAAAGAGATAAAGCACATAGTATATCGTGAAAAACCTTTCAGAAAATTTCCAGGAAGCCATTAAGGATTATGTTTTCTTACTTGAAAAAAACTATCCTCAAAAAGGTATATTAAAACTTGTTGGCGACAGGTATAAGTTAAGCGGAATTGAAAGGACAATGTTATACAGGGGCATCACATCCTGTGAAAAAAGCTCAGGCAGGATCAAAAAAAAGTCTGAAGAAAGCTCAATTGCCGGAAATCAGGTGAATATCGATTCTTTGAACCAGCTTTTAACAATAACAAGCTATTTGAACGGCAGCCTGGTTTTTATCAGTAACGACGGTTTTCTGCGTGATGCTTCTGAAATTCATGGAAAGATGTTCAGAACCGGTTTGATGGAAAAAGCAGTGGAAATGATCCTTCAATACGCCAATACACTGGATTTATACAAATTGATTTTTTTTATTGATAAACAAGTTACAAAACATGAACTTGTTTCCAACACAATAAATAAAATTGCCCTGCAATACAATTTATCTTTTGAAATAAAAATTTCCGATTCAGTAGATCACATTTTAAAAGAGACAGAAACAGGAATTATAGCCACCTCCGATTCACAAATCATAGATAAATCAAAAGTGAAAATATTCGATCTTGCCCGCAATACCCTCAAATACTTTTTTAATCCGAATTTTATTGATTTAGATTCGTATCAAAAAAAATAGTAATTTTGCAATATCAATTCAAATGGGGTGCCCCAAAATTTCGGGCTGAGAACATACTCTTTTTACCTGATCCGGGTAATACCGGCGTAGGGAAATGAAAGTTCAAATTCAAGTATGGCAATTCCCTCTTTTGAATGACTAAAGTCATTTATAAATTAATTTTTATTGCCATGAGACTAATAAAATTAAATTCCAAAGTATGGTTGTTGCTCTTGATTTTACAACCAATTACAGCCTTTTCCCAATTTACAATTTCAGGAAAGGTTACTGACAAAGAATCGGGCAAACCTTTACCCGGTGCTCATGTGGTAGTCGATAAATCGTTTTTATCAACTTCAACTAACTTTAATGGTATATACAAGATAAGTAACCTTAAACAAGGCAAACATGCCATTAAAGTTTCGTATGTCGGTTATAAGCCGGTTATTAAAAACATTAATTTAGAGGCTGACCAAACTGTGGATTTTGAACTGGCTTACAGCGCCATCCTGAATGACGAGATTATTGTACAAGCCACCAGGGCACAGGAAAAATCACCTTCGACTTATTCCGTGATAAATAATGAGCAAATTGCAGGTAATAATTTCGGACAGGATTTGCCCTATATTCTGCAAATCACACCCTCGGTTGTTACAACTTCCGATGCCGGTGCGGGAGTAGGTTATACAGGAATCAGGATAAGGGGAACTGATATTACCCGTATCAACGTAACAATGAACGGAGTGCCTTTAAATGATGCCGAATCGCACGGTGTTTATTTTGTTGACCTGCCTGACCTGGCATCATCTATTGATAATATTCAAATCCAGCGGGGTGTGGGAACTTCAACTAACGGTGCTGCAGCTTTTGGCGCCAGTATTAATATCCAAACCACAAAACTAAATCCCGATCCTTATGCAGAGATCAACAGCGCTGCCGGTTCATTCAATACTTTTAAAAATACTGTCAGGTTTGGTTCGGGATTAATAAATGGCAAATGGGCTTTTGATGGTCGCCTTTCAGCTATATCATCCGATGGTTATATCGACCGTGGCTGGTCCGACCTGAAATCTTTTTATGTTTCAGGAGGATATTTCGGAGAAAAAAGCATATTAAAAGCTATCATTACTTCCGGCAAGGAAAAAACCTACCAGGCATGGAATGGCACACCAAAGGATAGTCTGAAAACCAACCGAAGGTATAATCCTTCAGGCAAAATGGAAGATAAGAACGGAAATATTATTGGTTATTATGATAATCAAACGGATAATTACCGGCAGGATTATTACCAGTTGCATTTTGCACACGAGTTTAACAAACGCATGAACCTTACTTCATCTCTTTTTTATACAAAAGGAAAAGGATATTACGAAAGTTATAAAAATGATCAGAAATATTCTAAATACGGGTTCGATGATGTAATTATTGGCAGTGATACTATTAGCCTGACAAATCTTATCAGACAAAAGTGGCTCTATAACGATTTTTACGGTTTTAATTTATCACTAAATTATAATTTTCAGAAGATCCAGGCAACCTTTGGTGGTGGATGGAACTACTATGTTGGAGACCATTATGGTTATATCATTTGGGCGGAATATGCAAGCAATAGCTTTATAAATAAACCCTGGTACGAAAATACGGGAAAGAAAACCGATTATCATATTTTCGGGAAAATCAGTTATCAGGTCAGTGATCTTATAAACCTGTATGCTGATCTGCAATACAGGGGGATCAATTACTCTATTGACGGAATACACGATAACCTTCACGATTTGACCCAGTCGCATACATTCAGCTTTTTTAATCCTAAAGCAGGTATGTACTTTACTTTAAATGAAAACAACAGTCTTTACGCTTCATTGGCTATTGCCAACAGAGAACCCAACCGCTCGGTATATCGTGATGCCGATACCGGGCAGGTTATTAATTCTGAAAGACTGATCGATTACGAAATTGGTTATAAATACCATAACAATTTCCTGAATTTGGAAGCTAACCTGTATTATATGGATTACAAAGACCAGCTTGTATTAACAGGAAAGATAAATAATGTTGGTGACCCGATATTGGTTAATGTTCCTAAAAGTTACAGAACAGGGATAGAGGTTGCAGGCGGTGTTAAGATACTGAAAAACCTTGAGTGGAACTTCAATTTGACTTACAGCAACAATAAAATTAAAGATTTTGTTTCTTATACCGATAACTGGGATACCTGGGAACAGGAGTTAGATACACTAGGGACAACTGATATTTCTTTTTCACCTGATATTATTGCGGGTAGTAACCTGTCTTACATACCGGTTAAGAATTTCAAGATCAGTTTACTTTCCCGTTATGTCGGAAGGCAATATATTGACAATACTTCTAATAAGGAACGCAGCCTCGATCCTTATTTTGTTAACGACCTGAAACTCTATTATACAATCAAGACAAACTTCATTAAACAAATTGACATTATGTTCAGCCTGAACAACATTTTCAATGAAGAGTACGAAACCAATGCATGGGTTTATCCTTATTATGAAAATGGAGTTTATAAAGAATATAACGGCTACTTCCCACAGGCAAAGTTTAATTTTATGGCGGGGGTGAGTTTGAAGTTTTAGGGGTTATGGTTATGGGGAAGAGAATTTCTATTTAAATATATGAGTTTTTAGAGATGACCTAATAAATAATTAATTTCTCTGTTTTAATGAAATCATTATTCTTTGCTTTTATAAAATAAAGTCCTTTGGGCAATCCGGTCAGGTCTATTGAGACTTGTGTTTTATATAAAATAAATGATCGTACTTTGCTGCCTGCAGAATTGAAAACCTCAACACCTATATTTTGAGGCATTGCCTCTAATTCAATTGTAAACCTGCCATTGCCCGGATTGGGATAAATGATTAGCTCAGTGTTGCAGGAGTGATTATTAATGTATGTTCCAAACTGATATTCATAAGCGCCTATATCAATTGTATCATTAACAATCCTTAAATTTCCGGCAAGGTCATATTCAGGGATGTGTAATCCGGCAGTATCAGATTTTCCGGCGTTGATGCAGGGTGAAGAGTTGTCAAGGCTGAAAGGATGTGCACCACTGCCTGTAAATTGTGGATATGCATCAATATTATTTTCATAAATGCCGTTATATACAACTCCACTCCCTAATCCAAAGGCTTCTGCACCGCCTTCTACGTCGCAAAAATAAAAATCCGGATCGGAAGAATCAGAATTAAGAAAAACCTGGTGACCAGAACTGCTTGCCCAGTTATTAAAGAATATGCAATTGTATAATGCCGGACTTGACTCATCACAATATAAACCGCCTCCTTTGCCATAAACAGAGACAGTATCAGCTTTATTATTATAAAAGGTATTATTTACTAAAAATGCTCCTGAATTTTGACTATATATTCCTCCACCGCTATTTCCCGCCCGGTTATTATACAACAAATTATTAATGATGTGTATCCCGGATGAAAATTCAAAATAAATACCACCTCCGCCTGGACCTCTGACAATATTGTTGGAAACGCGATTTTTAAGAATAGTAATATTTTCGCTATCATAAATATATATTCCACCACCATAACCAAAGTCATTAAAATTATTGCTGATGATATTATTTTGGATCATAATATTTTGAGACGAGTCGATATAAATCCCGCCGCCGTGCGATACTCCAAATCCGCTGTTTATTGAATTACTTTTGATAAAGTTATTCTCTATGGTAACATTTGTTGAGTTGAACATATAGATTCCACCACCACGATAGGCTCCTTCATTATTTTGAATAGTGTTATTTTTAATAATCGCAGAGGAATTTACAAGCACAATTCCTCCACCCACAAAGTACAAATCATTATAAGCATTGTTAATGATCTTATTATTTTCAATAGCAGGTGAACTATTGTTAATATAAATACCAAGACCTGTTGGTATCAATGTAATCTGTTCCGCATAAGGATAAGATGCATTTGTTATAGTAAATCCAATTAGTATGGAGTTTTCCGTTTCACCGTTCGCAAATCTGACCAATCTGTAATTTTCGTTATTCCCGTCAATTACGGTTTGGTTGATATATGAAGTGTCTTGCGTTGTAAGAAATAAGCTTGCAACAGTAATTTCTTTCCCGTAAAAATTAACGATTTCATAATATGTTCCGGGGTAAACCAGGACAGTATCACCGGTATTTGAATTAACAATTCCTTCAACTATGGTTGTATAATCTCCGCCACCGCTTTGGTCAACAATAATTATAGTTGCTGATATTTGATTTTGAAAAAGGAAAAGAAGAATAGGTAAAAGAAAAAGTTTTTTCATAATGCAATTTTTTAGAAAATATTGACACTGTAAATATACAAAAAATTTTAACAAAAAATTATTTGTTCTGTATTTGTAATATTGATTTCTTTTCAGTCATTTTGTGTACCTTTGTATTTTAGCCCCGAAGTTTCGGGATTGTGGCTTATAATTGATGGTTCAAACAAAGAAAATCGGCTTATTCTTCGGCTCATTCAACCCTATCCATATCGGGCATTTGATTATTGCCAATTATTTTGTGGAGTACACCGACATAGATAAAGTGTGGTTTGTGGTTTCGCCGCAAAATCCTTTTAAAGAAAAGAAGTCGTTGCTTGCCGACTGTCACCGTCTGGTGCTTATTCGTATTGCTATTGAAGATGATTCCCGTTTTTGGGTAACCGACATTGAATTTAAAATGCCGCAGCCTTCCTATACCATTGATACATTGACATACCTTGAAGAAAAGTATCCGGAAAAGAAATTTGTACTGCTTGCCGGCTCCGACCAGTTGCCCACTTTCGACAAATGGAAAAATCCGCATCGTATTCTTGAACTTTACGAAATGTACATATACGCCCGTCCCGGCTATAAAGGCAGTAAATACGATAAACATCCGAAAGTAAAAATATTTAAAACTCCACTGATGGAAATCTCCTCAACATTCATCCGCAAATCCATCAAAGAAGGGAAAGACATGCGATACATGCTGCCCATTAAAGTTTATGAATACATTCGTGAGATGCTTTTTTATGAGAAGTGAGAATTATTTATCGCCACGGATTCACTGATTTAATTTTTCTTTTCATGTTCACAATTTTCAACAATCTTTATTTTGCCTATTGGCAGGCTTTCGGAATATCTTGAATCTTTTAACAAAATAAGATTGTATATTGTTACGAATTAGTTAAACTAATTCGGAGTGATGTGCAAAATAATCCAAATATTATATTAAAACAGTATCTTTTCAAATCTTTCACTCTTTGTCTTTCAGTTTTTAAGTTTGTTGTTTAACCAATATTTATCACATAACTTATAACATTTAACTTTTTACTTTGCACCTTGTTCTGATTGTGGACTGCCGACTGCGGAATGTTGACTCCGGACTGCCGACTGCCTTTCATCCACAATGGTTTGGGCGTCTTCCTGTGTGCCGAGCAGGATGGCGATCCATCGTGTTTTTTCGCTTTGTTCTAACATGATCTTTATTGACATTGTAAGAGGAACAGACAGGAACATACCTACGGTTCCAAGCACAAATCCCCAAAAAATAAGTGCAATAAATACGACAAGTGTTGATAGCCCCATTCCTTTTCCCATCATCTTAGGCTCGATTACATTCCCAATCAACATATTAACTACAACATAGCTTCCGATAGTCCACATTGCGCCTCCAAATCCCAATTGAATTAATGCAAATAATGCCGCAGGAACACCAGCGATAATTGGACCGATAGTTGGAATATAATTCAACAGAAAAACGATCAATGCCCATAATATCGCATAATCAACACCGATAATTATCAGACATACCCAAATGAATACACCTGTTAAAAGACATGCCATTGTTTTTATTCCCAAATAATAACGGATGCTTTTCCCTATCTTTTCTAAATAATTTAACGATTCTGCCGGGATTTTCACTATTGCTTTGGTTTTAACCGAAAAACTATTAAATTCCAGGAGTATAAAAAGAACAACAAAAAGAATTAAAATTGTACTTCCCATTATTTCACCAAGTTCGCTAATCACTGTGGCAGTAAAATTTATAATCTTACCCGGAGCAAGCATCTTTATTAGCTGATCATGTGAAATATTAAACCCTTTATCATTCAATGACTGAAAAAGTGTTGTTCCTATTTCATTCAGTCTATTTTCATATTCGGGGGCATCTTTTGTAAATCCTGCCAATGATTCTCCGATCAACTCGCCAAGTCCAAAAAAAATTAATAAAATTCCCAGCAAAACAATAACGATAGCGAGTCCATGAGGCACCTTTCTTTTTTCAAGCCAACTAATCGGTTGTGCACAGATGATACTGACAAAAAGAGCCATTAGCATCAGCGTAACAATTGAACTTGCATACTTTACTCCTGCAATGATGATGATAAATGCCGCGACTATTAATACAGGGGAGATACGTTCGGCACGTGTTTTACTTTTAATCATAATTGAATTTTTTTAATTTTCAAAAATAATAAATTTGTCTTTTCTATAATCTTTATTTGTTATTGTTTGTTATTTTAGCACCCTATATTGAAAAATATTCTGAAATTTTTTTATGATCAATAAACAATTAATTAACCCGAAAAGCATTGTTGTTGTTGGCGGATCGAATGACGTTTCAAAGCCCGGCGGTAAGGTATTAAAGAATCTTATTGATGGAGATTACAAAGGGAAATTGTATGTTGCCAACCTTAAAGAAACCGAAGTTCAGGGAATTAAAAGTTATCAAAACCCCATTGATCTTCCAGATGTTGAACTTGCCATAATTGCCATTGCTGCTAAATTCATCTTTGATGTTATAAAAATACTTACCGAGCAAAAAAATACCAAAGCTTTTGTTATTATTTCGGCGGGATTCAGCGAAGAAAGCGAGGAAGGAAAAATGTTGGAACAAAAAATTGTCGGGCAGATAAATAAATATAACGGAGCATTAATAGGCCCGAACTGTATAGGTGTTTTAACTCCCAACTATCACGGCGTTTTCACTAAACCAATCCCATGGCTTGTCCCGAAAGGTTGCGATTTTATTTCCGGTTCGGGAGCCACGGCTTGTTTCATCATGGAAGCCGGTATTCCAAAAGGTTTGACATTTGCAAATGTTCTTTCGGTTGGTAATTCAGCACAGATGGGCGTGGAAGAAATACTTCAATATCTTGATGAAAATTTTGATCCTCAAAAAAGCTCTAAAGTAAAGCTGCTTTATATCGAAACTATTAATAATCCGCTGTTACTTCTGAAACATACTTCTTCCCTGATTCGAAAAGGTTGTAAAATAGCTGCTATCAAATCAGGAACTACAGAGGCAGGAAGTCGTGCTGCATCATCGCATACGGGAGCGCTTGCCAGTTCGGATATTGCTGTGGATGCATTATTCAGAAAATCAGGGATTGTAAGATGTGATGGAATAGAGGAATTAATATCGGTTGGATCAGTATTTATGCACCCTGAATTGAAAGGAAAAAAAATTGCCGTAATCACACATGCAGGCGGACCTGGTGTAATGTTAGCCGATGCTCTGTCAAATGGAGGTTTGGAAGTACCACCAATTAAAGGCGATTATGCGAATGAATTAAAAAAAAGACTCTTTCCGGGTTCTTCAGTAGAAAATCCTATCGACTTTCTGGCAACCGGAACTGCGGACCAACTTGCAACAATCATTGATTATGTTGATAATAAATTTGACCATATTGATGCAATGGTTGTTATTTTCGGCACACCCGGATTGGTTCCTATAAATGATGTTTATGAAGTTCTGGATGCAAAAATGAAATCATCACGGAAACCTATTTACCCGGTGCTTCCTTCAGTCCACACAGCAGAGCAGGCTGTAGGAGAATTTTTATCAAAAGGCAGAATAAACTTCCCTGATGAGGTGCCGCTTGGAAAAGCTTTAGCTAAAGTATATTTTACGCCCAAACCCCAACCTGATACAATTATTTTACCGGACATTAACAAAGTTAAGATCCGTTCGGTCATATCACAATCGGATTCGGGTTATCTTCCACCTGTTGCAGTACAGGAATTACTCGACGCCAGCAGAATACCAAGGTCAGGTGAAGCAGTTGTAAAAACAATAGATGAGGCAAGACAGGCGGCTGATAAACTGGGATATCCGGTCGTTATGAAAGTGATCGGTCCTTTACATAAATCTGATGTGGGTGGTGTAGTGCTAAATATTGAAGATAGGGAAACCGTCGAAAAGGAATTCGAACGGATGATAAAAATTAAAGATGTAACAGCTATCCTGGTTCAGCCAATGCTTTCGGGTATTGAGCTTTTTACAGGTGCTAAATTTGAACCCAAATTCGGGCATATTGTACTGTGCGGAATGGGTGGTATTTTCATTGAAGTCTTTAAGGATGTCCAATCTGCCTTGGCTCCGGCAGGCACTGAAGAAGCTAAATTAATGATCAAAAACCTGAAATGCTATAAGATATTTGAAGGAGTCCGCGGACAGGAAGGTGTCAGCGTTAATAAGTTTGCTGATATTATTGTAAAGGTTTCAGCTTTACTGAATGCAGCACCTGAAATAATGGAAATGGATTTGAACCCTTTGTTAGGGAAAGGTGATAAGATTGTGGCAGTGGATGCAAGGGTGAGGATTGAGAAATGAAGACTTGCTTTGTTGTATGCGTATTGAAGCAATCCGTTAGCTATAAAACCGGTCCGTTATATTAATCCCGAAACTTCAGGATTACTTATGGCTGGGCAAAAGCCCCGGAACTTCTCACTATTTGATTTCGAAGCCAGTCATGGTTTAACGAATAGAACTACCTAAGGCACTTGTGAACTTGTACCCTCATTCGGCAACCAAACATCATTTTTATCAATATTATTTGATTGTCCATCCAAATCCAAATCGGAAGGCAAATACCCGGAAAGGCCTACTTCATTTAACCATGATACTGATTTATCAAGATCATCTACTATATTATCAGCATTGGCATCTCCTCCATACATTCCATAAACACTGCTACCCAAGTTTTTTTGTGCATCTATTCCATAAGCCTGGCTATTTCCTATTGAAAAATCATAGGTATATAACCCACCGGATTCTGTTACCGGATTTGCCGACATGATGCCGAGATGGTTTCTGTGCCAGACGACAACAAATAATTGTTGAATTATTGAATTATTAAATTGAAGAAGGCTTGAACCATCCAAACCGACAACAAAACCATCGTTTAACAGGAATGCTGATTGTCGGGCTATTTTTGTTGAACTGGTTGCATATTGTGCTTCGGTTGTGTCCCGTAATTCTATCAAAACCCAGTCCACAACACTTGCATTTGGAATGGAAACTACGCTTTCTGTTCCGTTATAATTCCAGGGAGATATATTGTATGGCTGGGATAATGGAAAATTGGATAAATCGGTTATGTCGGTATTCATGGTTAATCCATTAAAAGGGCCTTCGAGGAGAATCTTGATATTTAATACTATTACATTTCTATATTCATGTGCACCAATATCATATTGGTTATTAACTGGTATTAAACCTCCATAAAAATCCCTTGCCCCGGGATCTACCCCGAAAAGTGAATCGAAATTCAGACCGGATTCGATTAAAGGTGAACCAGGCAATAATTTATACTCAACGAGGGAATCAAAATATACAGGGTTGCCTATTGTGGTGCCATTACCCGGAGAAACAAGAAGAGGGTCTCCTTCATAACCGCTTTCATTTCCATTAACAATCTCCTGGTTGGTTGCCGCCCTCCAGGCCTGGATATCAGTATATGTTTCAGTGCCCCAATTAATAATTAATGTACCTGTATTGGAATAATAGCAATTTCCCTGAAAAAGATTATTGTCGGTTGAATCAGTTGCGCCCGGGCTAATGGTAAGAAGTGATACATTACCGGATGTGTAAAATATATTATTTCTGAAATGAGTGTTAGTAACTTCAATATAATCCCACAAATAAACAGCTTTAGGTGTACTTCCTACCGACTGGTCCAGGAATATTGTATTGTTGTATATTTCCGTATTATCGACTTTCCCCCCTATAAGAATTGAACCGTATCCATTTTTCCTTGCATCACACTGGCTTATATTGTACCGTATAATGTTTCCATGGCAATTATCATTGTTTAGGGAATGCCAAATCAGGAACCCTGCACCATCGTTATCGTGTGAATAATTGTATTGCATGATGGAATTTCTCATATTCTGATCCAGGTCAAAACCTCCGCCGTCAGCTGGCCCACCCGTTTTATTGTTATATGATTCATTACATTGTATCAGTACATTTTCAGAATCATATGACCAAATACCCACAGGGCCTTCATTAGCAGTGCATAACCAACCATTGTTACAAGCTATTGAATACTCAATTATACCTCCCGAAACACTGCCGAGCACTATACCATTTCCATTATTCCCTAAAGTACCTGAGATACCGGGATTATCATTGGCTTTACAATAACCAACATATACATTTTCATGAACATAAATATTTTCAGCATAGGTAATGATCCCGCCTTTACAATTACCATGTGACTCAACATTCATCACAGTAATATCTGAGAATCCACTTAAACCATTCCAACTGCCGATAGATACTCCCCATCCGCCAAATCCACTCACTTCAACCTCGTTAATAAATATATATGCTAACTTTACCGATCCGGGCAAATCCATATATATACTGATTCCATCAGCTTCATTAATACCGCAACCGTCACCTGAAAATTTAATATTCTGAATTTTAAATCCGGCTGCGTTATAAATTGACAATGCAGTACATGAACCTGCATTTATCTCTGGCCTGCCAGTATCATATGAGCCTAATGTTACCGGTTCGGATAATGTTCCGGCATCATATGTATCAAAATAAAGGTTTCCTGAAAAAACCTGCCCCCCCTGAAATAAAATTGAATCACCTTGTGTAAAGTTAATTGAATTTACTTTTTCAATAGTTTGCCAGGGTGCCAATGTGGATGTACCGGAGTTGTTGTCATCACCGTAAGGACTGATATAATAAGTTGTTGCCGATGATGTAATCCCTTGCAGAACGATCAAAGGCAACAAAACTTTTAAGGGGTAATTAATCTTCCCATAAATTTTACATAATCCGATTAACAGGTTTAGAAACATTGCCGAATTTTAAGTTTGATAAACAGTAGTTTTCTAATCCAGTCATAAATATAATACAAATAAACTTAAGGTGAATCGGGGACATTAATCAGGCACTTGTGAACCCTGTCCAAAATTTGGCAGCCAAAACCCGTTTTTATCAATATTATCTGTTTGCCCGTTCATATTAAAATCACCTCTCCAATATCCTGATTTTCCGGCATCTGATGTCCATGTCACGCTTATATCAAAATCATCAACAATTCCATCGCCATTTCCATCGCCTGCTACCATTCCCCAAGCTCCGCCAATGTCTTTTTGTCCCGAATTGTAGGCTTGCCCTGCACCGGTTGTGAAATCATAAGTATAAACTCCACCGGTTTTTGTTAATGGAAAAGCTGATATAATGCCGAGGTGGTTGCGGTGCCAGATGACCATAAACAGGTTGTTGGTTATGGTAGCGACATGCCAGGGCATGTTGCTACCATCCAGACCAACAACAGAACCATTATTTAGAATAAATGCAGCCTGCCACCCTATCATGGTTTCGCCGGTTGCCAATGAGGCGTCAGTAGTGTCGCGTAGTTCTATCAAAACCCAGTCCACTACATTAACTGGTACAGAAACCACACTTTCAGTTCCTGTATAATTCCATGGCGAACCCGTGTATGGCTGATACAAAGGAATAAATCCGCCGGAGTTCAAATCAGTATTCATGTCTGTTCCGTTAAAAGGTCCTTCTAAGAAAACCTTAATATTTACCTGAAAAAAGTTTTCCGGTACTAATTGAACATCCAATAAAGTTGTGTTTTTATTTGTTACATTTACATTTTCAATGACCTTTGTAATATATCCGCCTGCTGAAAATTGAATATCATAAGTGCCTGCATAAATCGGGCGATGATAATTCCCGACAGGTATTTCAGAATAAACCCATGAACTGTCGGCTTCATGATTTAAAATAAAAACTTCCGCTTTAATTGGCTGTCCGGTAATGGAATCTGTTACAATTCCCCTTATACCAAATAGTACCTGTTCCATGTAATTCAATAGCGACCGCCTGTTATATCCCCAGTAAGCTGGTAATTGGGAGGCAGACAGTAATTTGGTATTCGTAAGTTCAAGAGTAAACTCACGGCATTGATGAAAATAATTCATATAATCCTGTCTTCCGCCTGCAATTGAATACCAGGCATATCCATTTGTAATTCCGTCATCAAAACCACTCATGTATCCTGATGGAGAAAAGGTTTGTGCAGTGTCGGCATATTCGTGGCAAACGTATTCCCACCAATCAGTATCAGCAGGGTATTGCGACCAGGTATCCCAGGGATAATTACAAACTTCTGCACCACCATGCATATTACTCGATATCACAAAATGATGATTTTCGGCAAAATTCATAAAAGCAATAGTTTCAGGTTGCCAGGGATTACCGTCAGGATGTGGTCCGTCTTCAGGATCGGGGTAATTGCGGTTCAGATCAACGCTGTTAGCATTACGGCGGATAGCACCGCTTACAGTATTATTTCCTCCCCAATAAGTACCATCGGGGTTTGCCAGAGGATTGATATAAATTTCAATTTCGTTAATTAGCCCTATTATTCTTGGAACTGTTCCATAACTTGTCAGCAAAGAATCAATCAGCCTGAGCATGAAAATATAACCTGCAGTTTCATCGCCATGCATTGTTGAAGTATAAAGAAATTCAGGTTCGTCTTCATCAGTACTCAAATTATCTGAAATTTTAGCAACAAGCAACTCTCTGCCCTGTACACTCTGCCCTATGCTGAAAACATCACAGATTAAAGGATAGTCGGTTTCGAACTGATACATCATCGCTACATAAGCATCGTAGGTAGGATACGTATTCCAGTCTTTAATGTTTTTTAAATCATCAACCGAAAGCATTTTCGGATTAAAATTTTTATTCGGATGAGGAAGTATAGTATAATCATATCCCAGTTTCAAAAATTCTTCAAACTCTTTTTGGTTAGCATTTGCAATAATAATATCGCCGTCAACATTGTCGATTGAGATTATTTTAGTGAGCCGGTTAATATCATTTTGAAACTCCGGTTTGAATTTGAAATAAATCTCGCCATTTTTCGAAAATAAATTATCTAATGAATTTTGTGTTTGCGTAAAGGCATAACCGGTCCAAAGGGCTAATAAAGTTATTAGTATGGATTTCTTCATAGGATATTTTTAAAAATGCAAAGTTATAAATTTTAATGTTGGATATTCCAAACAGTTACAAACTGTTTGGTGCGGGGAACATAAAAGAAGTAATTGAGTATGTGTATTGAGGAAGAAAAAGAAAAAGCTTTAGAGATTAACCTATCTAAACGGATTAATGATCCGGAGTTTGTTTTCGATCAGTTGGTTGTGGTGGAGGTCTTCAGAAAATAATATTGTGCAATCTGCTTCAATCGCAGAAGCTAAAATAAGGCTGTCATATACTGAATAATGATACTTTTCTTTTAATTTCCAACAAAGAAAATCTTTTGCAAATTTATGTTTAGGGTCATCTTTAACTTTAATTTTTGCATACACCCAAATATTCGTATCAACAAAAACCCTATCGTTCATTTCTTTCCTCCCTGTTTAAAAACTTAAAATCTTCAGATTTAATAGGATTCGATAGAAATTTTTCAAAAGGACAATTATCCTTTTTTTTCTTTTTAAACGATTTTTGTCTGTACTTAAAAACCAGGTACTCATAAAAGCCCTCCAGTTCTTTCCTTACTTCTTCTGTAAGGGAATTTAAATCGATAAATGCGCTGTAATCCATAACTATAAAATTTGAAAACAAAGATAAGAATTTTTCATAAATGTATGAGAATTTTAACAATTATTCAAAATCCTCATAAAGCAAATACTTTTTTCTGAAATTTTTAAATCAGTTTTGTATTTACTGGAATTTGATAACTAAAGGTGATTTTTGATATTCAAAGTGTATACACTCTTTAAAATTTTTATCCGATAGTGTCGGATAAAATCGAAATAAATTATTCGACACCATCGGATAGATTTACTTTATGGTAATGATAATATAAAATTTGGTTTTTATTTGGGATTTGACTGTTACAGAGCCAGCCGGATTTATTAGGAGAGTTCTGAAAAGGATGTTGTGGATGGGGCTGGTAGTTTGATAATGGGGTAGAAAATACAATATTGGTAATTACCGTATTAAAAGGCCCAAGTCTCTCTGTCCCAAATGACCAGGCAGGGAAGACTTGAACCAGATAGAGTTGTGGGAGAAAAAGGGGGAGAAAAAAGAAAAATGGTTGAAATGTAATTTGTTGTATATTTGTAAATAATCAGAATATTAAAATTATGTATCAGGAACATTTAAATACAGAAAGGATAAATCAACTTATAAAACCCCTTATTATTTCCGGTATTTATAAAAATAAAGAAAGTGCTTTAAATGATATCATTATCGAATTTATTAAGAACAAGCTAAACGCTTATAAAACCATCATTGATAAATTTGAAATGAAATATCAGGTAGGATTTAATGAATTCACATCGAAAATAAAAAATACTTCATCACTAACAGAGGAAGATGATTGGAGGGATTGGAAAGCTACGTTGGAAATGAAGGATGCCTGATCAGAATCTTTAAAAACTGTGATGCAAAATGCAGATTAATATTGAAGAAATCCTGCAGTATTTAGATTCTAAGAAAATCATTTCACAAATAGTTGAGGTTATTGCCGATGAAACAGCTCAAAGAGGATATTAAATCTCAGGACCTCCATTCAAAACTTTCTGGGGAAATATAAAAATTGATTTGGATATTGTATTACAGGAGATAATAAGATTTATTGATGAGGAGCTAACCAAATAACTCATTATTATAAGGTACTAGTCTTGCTGTCTCACAGGGCCAGATAGGGAAGACTTGAACCAGATGGTAAAGATGCCGAAGGAATAATTTTGAAATCAAATTGTATTCTTTCATACATATAAACTAAAACACCGGAAAAGTTATCCGGTATTTTAGTTTTGGAAATTATTTGCGATTTAGTTTTTGACACATCTAACAGCCATTCCATTTGGTTTTGAATGATAATCAGTTCGATTAATATTATCTTGACCTGAATATAAATCACGAAGCCAAGCACTATTTCCACTGGAATTTGATGACCAAAACATTGCACTAATTCCTTGATAATAAAATTGTGCATCAATCCCTCTGAATCCACCAGGTAGTGCAGTAAATCCATACAAATCAGTACCATTCCACATAGTAATGGATTTTAAGTTTAAACCGCAATCAATTCCTCGGTATCCAGTTGCGGAACAAGAAACACTACCAGCATCAACATAATTTTCCAATGTACACCATTCACTATCAGTTGGAACATGCCAACCTTCAGGACAAATTCCTTGTATGCCTGGCGTAGTAGAATATTGCATTAATTCATTCCATTGATAAAGTCCACCATATGTATTACAACTTGAAACATTATTGTTAAAGCAATACTTTTCAAAATCTCCATCATCACTCATATCCTGATTACCACTAATCATATCTCCAATATTTAGGTTTTCAACCATCCAGCATTGTGTGCCAATTAGAATAGTGTTATATATCTGTCCGTCACGGGTATCCAATAAATCATCTCCGCATGACCAGGTTTGAGTTACTGTTGTAAAGTTCCAAACCGGACCATTCGTGCTGTTGGTATTGTCATCATGGGCTAAGATTTTCCAGTAGTAGGTTAAATTGTAGTTTAATGTTCCGGGATCGTGTATATTTGCTGTTTGTCCCGAAGAAACTAAAACCGGAGGATTGGTTTCACTGAAATAGACATCATAGGTTAACGGATCATTTTCAGGATCAGTACATGTCCAGGATAGTGTTGTGTTAACAGGTTGCTCTGTTGCTCCATTATCCGGTGAAGGATTTGATGGTTGGGTAGGTGGTTGGTTTGTTGTTTCATCCTTCAGGCAACGAACAGAAAACCCGTAGTCCTTATCGAAATCTTGACGAAAGACCTCATCGGTATCCCAGTTCAGGTTCCGGGTCCACGCGGTCGAACCCGAGGTCTCACTCATCAACCACCAGTATCCGCCGTAGCCGAGGGAGGAAAACGACCCATTGCTGTATTGGCGGAAACCCCCTGGCAGACCTGTAAAACCAAATGAATCATTTCCGTTACCACCGGGGTTCCAACCACTTTCGGATTTAAGGTTTAAGCCTGCATCATAGCCACGGTAACCTTCACCATCCCATTCAGTGTCAGGGTAACCATAAAGACTGTCAACTTCCCCTTCTAATTGTTTCCATTCTTCGTCAGTGGGTAAATGCCAGTTGGGTGGGCAAATGCCTTGAGCACCCTGCGTTGTTGTGTACTGCATCATTTCATTCCACTGATAAAGTCCGCCGTAAGTGTCACAATTGCTAGTATTATTTCCATAACAATATTTTTCAATAATCTCCGTGGGGGTATTTTGTGTTTGGTCTTCAGTTCCATCTATCATGATTCCAATAGTTAAATTTTCAGCCATCCAGCATTGTGTGCCAATTTGAATAGTGTTATAACTTTGATCATCCCTTGTATCAATTAATTGATCCCCGCAAGTAAAGGTATTTGTATCAGGTATTTGGGTTGAAGACCCCAAACTTGGTAACCAAACATCATTTTTATCAGCATTTTCTACTTCGCCGTTCAAGTTGAAATCGCCGCTTAAATAGCCTGACTCCCCAACTATCAAAGACCAAACATCTTTATCTAATAAATCAACGGTTCCACTTGCATCTCCATCAGCACCGATCATTCCCCAAATATTAGCAGAAAGTTCTTTTTGTGCCAGAATTCCACCATATGCTTTGTCAGAGCCTGTTGTGAAGTCATATGAGTAAACACCATAGGTTTCTGTTAATGGTTGTGAGGAGATAATTCCGAGGTGGTTACGGTGAAAGACCACTAAATAAAGGTTTTGAGTGTATGTCTGATCAAATTCTAAATCTGACTGTCCATCCATGCCAACAATCCTTCCATTATCCAATAATAAGGCAGCCTGACGATGGATTGTTGTAGAAGATGTGGCAGATAATACATCTGCTGCATCTCGGAACTCTAACAATACCCAATCAACAATATTATAGTTAGGTATGGTTACTAAACTCTCTGTACCTGAATAATTCCATGGAGCTGCGGTATATGGTTGAACCATTGGGAAGTCTGTATAATCAGGGAAAGGTGTCATGTTTGAACCGTTGAAGGGGCCTTCGAGATAAACCTCTAAATCAAGAATGCTTGGTTCAGTAACAATTATATAATCTGTTTTGGTTTCAGAATCATTAATCAAACCGTCACTTACAGTTAATGTAACCGTATAATTCCCTGCATTTTGATAAATATTACAGGGATTTTGTGAAGTGCTTGTACCTCCATCACCAAAATCCCATAACCAGGAAGTAATGGTAGTATTGGTTGCTTCTGAAAGATCTATAAAACAAACAAGTAAAGGTGCTTCCCCAGTGGTCGGATTACCTGAAAAATCAGCATCCAGAATATGATCTGTTTGTAGATCAATATTAATTAAGTGTGAATTGTTTCCCGGATTATCATCATCAGGAATAGTAACCTCTGATTCGATAGTATATTGTCCTGTAGGCAATCCCTGTGTGTCCCACAGAAATTGTAATGGATATATTTGACCCCCGTTTACATAAATATTATTGGTTTCAATTAATTCATATCCTCCAGGACCATTAATTCTTAATTCAACGTAGCCTGTTTCATTAGATTGACCATTATTGATTACTTCGTAATTAATTTGAACTTGATCACCCACAGTAAACATCTCATTATTCGTTGGTTGAGTGATGTTTGATGCTAAATCATGAAAATCTTCCACAACCTGTAATCTCCATAATTTAAATAATGTGACATCAATAAAATTTGGAGGAGGAGAATTATTTGGCTTTCTAATATCATTTCCTATCCAAGCGGCATAAGTTCTTGGAGTAGCATCATTTGGAATATTGCAGTTATATACAATATGATTATCTGAAATGCTTTCTTCAAATTCCAACCATTGTTCAAAATATGTATTATCATTACCACCAGGACCTATAAAGCTAAATTCCTGATAATTATTATTAATAAAATCCCATCCATTAGGTGCAGTTACATCATATTGTATTGTTTGACCTTGCAAACAGACTCCTGTTCCAGGAGTAATTGTTAATTCAATACTTGCCGGTCCGAAATAATAATACACACTACCAAATGAAGAGTTATAGTAAGTATCATAAGCGATTATATGTGTACCACCCCATAATAATTTTATATGATCAATATCTACATTAATATTTTGGCCATTAATGATAAAATATGCTTCACTAGGGTTTGCACCCTGTAAACATATATTAACTCCATATAATTCATGGCAATCTCCTCCACCTTCAAGAAAATCTGCTTGTGTCTCATATTCTTCACTGTCCTGCGGATCGCCAACATATACATTTCCAGAAACAAAATTATTGCTGTAATCCTCATCGGAACTATTTGTCGCCTCAACATGAATATTGTAAAATCCTTCTGTTGAAGTGGTTGTTAAGTATTTATCTACAGATGTTACTCCACTGGGATTTAGTGAAGGTATTATTGCAGTTTCCTGATCGCATTGCTGTCCATTTGGTTTATAAAGAGTGAATACTACCGGAATATTATATTCCGTATAAATGCCATAATTATTAACCTGAACAGTTACATGAACATTATCTCCGGGGTCAACTTGTGTAGGTGATATTTGGAGATACTGTACTGCAATGTCATGCCCGGAATCAGGATCTGAAACAGAAATAGGATCAGGCAATTGCCCTGAAACGTTGTTTTCAGCGGTAGCCGTTATCATGTGATTCCCTGTTGCGGTCGGGATATAAGTTATAGTCGCTTCACCATATTGGTTTGTTGTAGTAGGATTTGAACCCTGAAAATATCCAGTATTATTGGAGCTAAAAGTTAGGCTTATATTAGGCATAGGATTATTCTGGTCATCGAGGGCTACTGCCAAGATATTTACCGGTTCATTAATGTTGGTCGTGTAACTTCCGGCGCTTAATTCAATTGTGGTTAATACCGGGTTGGCAGCTGTATTTATTTCAAAGGAATAAGGATTTTTCCAGCTTTCGGATTCTACTGACGAAAGAATATATAAATAGTATTCAAATCCCTGAACAACATCAAAATCAAAATTTGTAGTACCACTTTGATGATTTATGGATTCTTGGTATACCAAGCTGTTATTATCGTATTTGTAAGCCTCCACGTACCACTGGTACTGGATTCCCGGATCGAAATTCACAGTGGCCGTGCCGGTAATGTCAGCTTCAAACTTAAACCAATCCTCATCGATCGGGTCATCCGAAATTTGATTTGTTACAAAACCATTATAAAGACCATTATTTGCTAAAACAGTATAAGCATATTCATAAGTATCAGGTTCGTCTAAACCAATTAAACACTTTTCAATTTGTTTATGTACCTCTGTATGCACTACTCCAAAATAGTATTCAGGCATTTCAATAAAAGACGCCTCAATGTTACTTTCAGCTACATTCACTAACATGTCCATAGGTAGGATTTGTCTATCCCACCTTACAATGTCATCATCATCAGCCCCACTTCTTTGGCCAACTATAAAGTGGATTAAAATCTCTCCGGAGGCAGGCCAGACTTTTTCATTTAAGCCTGTTATAAGATCAGATTCTTCATCATCACCATCACCGTTAAAATCATTATTATAAAAATTCAAAATGTTGGCCCATATGATATTCTCATTTCCACCATATAAAAATGGGGCATCATCATCATTTGATGGTGGCCCACTCTCAGCAAGTATTCTGTAGCGCATATCTCTAACAGCGCTTGATCTTATATTATACTTCAGGCCAAGAATTTCGGCTATGATTGTTGGAATGTTACTTTTATTACTACCCTGATGAGGAGTACAGATTGTCACAAGTTTGGCCACATCATCCTCATATAGATCTGTATTTTGAATATATTGTCTGGAGTTTAATCCTCCCATACTATGTGCTACTAAAATTACTTTTTCAGCTCCGGTCAAAATTTTAACCTTATTAATAGCCGTTTTAATTCCAAATCCTCCTCTGATAATACTCGATTGATTGCTTTCATTTGACAGATTAAAAGTGGTTATGAAATCTCCAAAAGTTGGAATTTCGTAATGAGCTACTGATTGAGTATTAAATGCATTATTTCTTCTAACTGTTATCGATTCCACAATAACACCATTGTAATTTATTCCTGTTACCTCCATGATCTCATTATCAATTGATATCATATCATTGATTTGGATATTTTCACATGGTTTACTGGGATCAATTTCCAGAGTTGTTTGAGTGGCAGTTATTTGTTGCAATGGACCTGTTCCTTCAACTCCAAAAACATTTTTAGGGTGGAATTTATGATGTTTATTGACCTGAAAATTTACAAAGTAAAAATTACCTGCTTGAAGTGGATGCTCATTATCTGGAATAAATTCAATGTCGTCTAAGGCATTATCCGGAATAGTATCAAATGTCATATTTAAACAAATGTTTATAGTACCTCCTTTCACCCAGTTAATGTTACTGTTTATTCCTGATAAAAACTCTTCCCAATTACCATTTTCATCATTAACCCAAGTTGAATCATTTCCCGCCCACCCATGCACAAAAATGATAGGATAGGGTGGTTTTTGAGCGAATAACAAATTGGATAATAGAATAATTGATAGTGTGCATAAGAATATTTTTTTCATCATAACCTCCAATTTTTTTATTATTACAATAATTGATTCAGCCAAAAATATATCTCAACAATGTTCTTCGCAAGCATTTTGATACCTATTCTTCAAACGGAATATATTCCCCGCCCAAAAGCAAAATATTCAGGATGAATACATATTTCGAAAACATTCCAGGGGGGCATTCGTAAAACTACAGTGCATATAAGGCCGGGGCCATTCGTCAGACCACTGCGCGTAAGCCTGCTGCAAGCAGTGGTCAGACGAATATTAAGCAGGTGAATCTCAGGAATTCGAAACCCACCTCTCCACCTCCCGGATCAACTTCCTGGAAAGCGGGAGCTTAACCACATAATCATTAAACTTCAATACACAAACTTCTTTTGCCCGGTTGGCTTTAGCGATGTATTTTTTATTGAGGATGTGGGACCGGCCTATTTTAATGAAGGAGGGGTTGTTTATTTTGTAAAGGACATTGCTTAAATTTACTGTAACCAGTTCTTTGTGTTTGTCAATAAGATGGATTTCTGTGTAGTCGCGGTCGGCTTTGCAGTAAAGGATTTCGTCAAGACAGAGGTAGATGAAGCCGGTACGGGTGTTGAATTTTATCTTTTCACACTTAACAAAATCCAGCAATTGATTTACTTTACCTTCAATATTGGTATCATGTTTACGTTGCCGGTATCTATCAAGTGCTTTCACCAGTCTATCAGGATCAACAGGTTTTAACAGGTAATCCAGTGCCGAGTAATTGAATGCTTTAATGGCATATTGGTCGAAGGCAGTTACAAAAATGATATAAAGGTTATTGGTAAAAGTGATCTTATCCAGCAGGTCAAAACCGGTAGTGTTGTTGCCCAGTTCAATGTCAAGAAAAATCAAATCAGGACTTAATGAATCGGATATTTCAATCGAATCTTTAATATTCGTGGCTTCACCAACAATTTTTATATCCTCAAACTCCTTTAGCAAGGTTTTTAAGGAATTGATGGCATCCTGTTCATCATCAACTATTATTGCAGTGGTTTTTTCCATGGGAGGTTATTCGAAAATTTGTTTTAACAATTTTTTTTTTTGATATATGGTTTCTTCTTTTACAAAAATACAAATATATATTTATATTATTTATGAGTGCAGTATAAAAACTAAAAAATTTGAAAAGTAAGACCTACGAGGTTTTGTTAACCAACAGATTGTCAGTTTGATGTTTTTTAAGAAATTTACTAAAATAAACCTCGTAGGTCTTTTTAGACTCAAAAAAATAACGGAAAAGAAAAATATCTTTGCCTCCAACAAATATATTAATTTGGGATTTCAATGATAACTTCCGTTCCGGCAGGATTTCCGTTCATATCATTCAAATCTGTAATTTGGTAATTGATTTTTATTTTGTAATTTTTTGCAAACCATTTAAACAATTCATCCATCATTTCCAATCCTTTACCCGTACCGGAGGTTTTTAACTCCCTTGCCTTTTGCCTGCCAATACCATTGTCTTTAATGCTTATTTGTAAACCTTTGTTATTCTTAAACACTTTTATCATTAGCTCACCCTTTTTTGTATCCGGCAAAATTCCATGCTTTAATGCATTTTCCACAAAATTCCGGATGGTCATTTTCGGGATCAAGGTTTCCAAATCAATATCCTCGTCATAACTGATGGAATAATCAAATTTATCCTTATGCCTTATCTTCCTGACTTTTAAATAATCTTCAGTCAGTTCAAGTTCTTCTTTTAAAGTAATAACCATTGAATCCTGGTCGGAAAGGACAGAACGGATCAGGTTTGTAAATTTCGAAAAACCTGTATAAGCTTGGTTTTTATCTTCTTCAAGAATACTTGTTCCAATAGAATTTAGGGCGTTTAATATAAAGTGTGGCTCCAGTTGGTTCATAGTAACCTGAAACTGTAATTCTTTCATTTTATGAATTTGTCTTAGCCGGTATCTTTGAGCCAATTGTATAACATAAACAAGCAAGAAGCTTAAAATATAAATGCCAAGGAAATAAGGAATTTTTAAGTAATACCATTTATTGAAACCGTATTCAAACAAAACCATTTCGTTTCCGGTTTGAATAGCTATATTTGATGGCTCCGGGCCATTTTGTTTAAAACTGATAAGCGGGTTTCTGTTTGACTTCCATTTAAAATCAAATGAATTAACTTGCTCGAAATTAAATCTTGCAATTTGAATTTTTGAGTTTTTTCTTGAGATAAAAAGTGCTTCATCTTCGCCATCTTTGTCAAAATCTTCTTTCAGATAAATGTAATCAGAAATATATTCTCCCTGGTAAACAATTTTATAATCTAATTCGGACGAAACATTATAAATTGTGCCATCCCTGGTAAATAAATACACATAAGGATTTTTATCCCATGTTATCGCTCTAAGACTGAAATATCTTTTTTTGTAAGGTTTGAGAATAGGTTTCTTTTTTATTAATTCACCTTTTTCATTGCATAATAATAATTGAGGATTAATATTTTCTTTACCATAATAGTCATAAAGAGCAATTATTCTGGTTCCTTTGTTTGACTTTACAGGTTCTAAAGTTAAGCTAGCGCCATACCCCGGTAATTCAACCGGTTCAAAGAAAAAATCGAGGTTATGATCTACAACCATAATCCAAACTGAGCTGTCATGGTAAGGATAAGTTGTCGGTAGGTTTCCGGTTGTTTGTATTTTGCCAAACAATTCATAATATCCATCATCATTAATATCTTCAGCACGATAAATACCTATCATTGTTCCGGCATCGGGTGTCCTTTCAACACGCTTTGTTATTATATCCAGTTTATATATTGCCCTGGGTTGTAATGAAAAGTGTGCATTTATATTAAACACAACCTCTTTATAAACATTATTATCTAAATCAATAAGTTTGGCATTACCGATACTGAAATCCAGTTTTCCACCAACTTTATTAATCGTGGTAATAAGATTGTTTTTTAATAAAAACCCGCACCCTAACGGTTCAATAGCATTAAGGAAAAGGCTGTCGTCTTTGAGTGAGAATAAATACACTTCATCCTTGCCATTATCGTCATAATCGCCAAAAGACACCCTGGAAGATTCATTAATTAGCTTACCATCAAAGTTCCATTGTTCGATAAGTGAACGGTCGTTTCTGGTGATCTTTATGGCAGCATTCCCTATGGAATTCGAATAAATATAGCATCTTTCGCTGGTTCCGTCCCGGTCAAAATCATAAAAATACAGGTCTGCTCCACCTTTTTCATAGTTAACATTCAATTGATCAATTAGATCAAACTTGTATTTTATAAAATCAATGGGAATAAAAATAATCAGGACTACGGCTATTGGCAGGGAAATAAGGAACGGACTGGTTATTATGTTAGTAAATTTTTTCAAAAACAGGAATTCAGATGATTAACAATATATGAGGCAAAATTAAATAATTTTCGGTATTTACTTACTTTTTTGCATTATCGTTTAATGTCAGTTTATAAACTTTAATGTTGGATATTACAAACAGTTACAAACTGTTTGGTGCTGTTTGTGTCCGGAAGTAGTTCGACCTCTTTTCGACCTTTCAGGTTGAAAAAAACCTGAAAGGTCATTCCTGAAAGGCCATTTTTATTCAAAATCCTCATAAAGCAAATACTTTTTCCTGATGTTCTTAAATTCAGTCAAATCCTTTTCCCAGCTTTTTCTGATTTCCTCTTCCGACTTACCTTCAATAATCTGTTTTCTTAATTTTTCTGTCCCGGACAACTTTTCAAAGTAAGGGGTGAAAAAATCATTTCTGTCTTTAAAGAATTCATGCATACTTATTAACCAGCTCAAACGCAACTGTCTGCTTTCCATCAATACATTTTCTGCAAATCCTTGAAGTGATTGTCCATAACATTTCTGTCCTTCATATTTCGGATTTTTTGCCACTCCGGGTATTTCTTTTGGTTCAAATACAAAACTACCAATCATAAAATCAGGATGGCCAATTACCTGGAAAGGAAATTCCGTTCCCCTGCCTACACTTATAATAGTCCCTTCAAAAAAACAAAGTGAAGGATACAGTTGTATGGCAGTATTATTTGGCAAGTTTGGAGATGGTGGTATCGGTAGATCGTACTGAGTTTTATGATCATAATTTTCAACAGGAACTACAATTAATTTACATTTTATTCCATCTTTCAGCCAGCCTTCTCCATTTACCATTTGGGCATATTCGCCAACTGTCATTCCATGAACTATGGGAACCGGATGTAAACCAACGAATGTTTTGAATTTTTTTTCAAGAACCGGCCCGTCAACGTAATCACCATTAGGATTGGGCCGGTCGAGGATGATAAATTCCACATTGTTCTCAGCACAAGCTTCCATTACGTAAGTCATTGTTGAGATATAAGTATAAAAGCGTGCTCCCACATCCTGTATATCAAAGATCACAATATCAACATCCGACAGGTCTTCAGGTGAAGGTTTTTTCTTTTTCCCATAAAGCGAAATAACAGGTATTCCGGTTTTTGCATCCACATTATTACTGACCTCCTCCCCTGCCCCGGCAGACCCTCTGAAGCCGTGCTCCGGGCTGAAGACTTTTACGACATTGAATCCGGCATAAACAAGACTGTCAACAAGGTGGTCATTTCCTGTCAAAGAAGTTTGATTGGCTACAATGGCTATCCATTTATCTTTTAAAAGCGGGAAATATAATTCGGTTCTTTCTGCACCAACCACTATTTTTGTCTCTGAATCCTCATTTTGGTCTTGATAATTCTTTTGTTGCGCATTAGAACAGGAATTAAGCAATAATAAAATTACAATTACGCTGATAAAAAACCACGGATGTACTCCCCCTTCGACCGCAGGGCGTCCGCAGGATAATGGGGCTGGGTGGATGTTATTATAATTTTTCATTATGAAATAGTCAGAAATAAATCAAAAATCGCTAATTGATTATATATGATCACTCCTCATGCCATTCCGGAATTCTTCCCGGTGTCCAGGGAGCGCCCAATTCATCAAGTTCTTTCTCAATTTCAGGGAGGTCTGTTTCAAATATCGTTTTCAACTCCTCAAGAACAGGCGGGAATTCCTCTTTCAGAATATCATAAACATCTTTTTGTGTTTGAGTAACTGCCGATGTGGAGCGCCAGTGCGTCCAGATTATTGAGTTCAGTCTTTCCTTAATGGAAGGCGGAGCCGGAAGGTTTTCCTCGCGGCTGGCTTTAGGAGTTTGCCCTTTGAATTTCCAGATAATACCATCCATCTGTTCTTCAACCCTTTCAATTTTTATCATCAATCCGTCAGGTGTTCCGGGAGTGCGCTGGGCTGCCTGTTTGTCGTATTTCACTCTTTCCATCAAATTGTAAGCAAATTTTTCAGCACCTCTCACGGTCCTGGCAAGTTCAGCTAACTTTTTCTGGAAAGCTACCAGTTCTTCTCTGTCTTCGGCAGGAAGTGTTGCATTATTTAGTGTTTTCGCCGTAAACTCAACCGGACCGAATAATTCGGTTACCTCACCTCTGACATATTGCGACATAGAAATAAAATACTTCCCCGGTAAAACATACATTCCGTCTCCACCCATTGATAAAGGATTGTATTTTTTATCTTTAATACTTACCGGATAAGTGCCCGGATAACGTAAATTCCAGGTTATCCTGTTAATACCTTTGCTAATATCTTTTGTGAGTTTTCTTATAATATTTCCATCTTCATCGGTAATTGTAAAAATAAGATGCGGTTTTACTTCGTTTTCTTCTGCACGGAGTTCATCCATTGTCGGAATAGGTATTGGCTCTTTTTCTTTGATGAGTTCTTTTTCCTTTTCGCGACGTTCCTGTTTTAAAGTCTTTGGCGGCTCCTTAATGTAATATGTGAATGTCGCTCCAAAAGGCGGGTTTTTAGCAATATAAACATTCGAACCGCTTCCGTAGCCCCCTCTTCTTTTCTGAATGTACATCAGGGCATCCTTAATTGAAAAAATATAAGCAGTGGTATCCAAAAATTCGGGACTTAACTCTCTTAAAGGCGAATAATCATCCAAAATATAAAATCCTCTACCGAAAGTAGCCAGGACGAGGTCGTTTTCCCGCTCCTGTATTGCAATATCTTTTACGGAAATTGTCGGAATACCGGATTTTAATTGTGTCCAAATATTTCCGCCGTCAATGTTAAAGAAAACACCGAACTCAGTCCCAACAAATAACAGATCAGGATTAACATGATCCTGCTCTATTGTAAGAATAGTTCCGTTTTCAGGAAGGTTGCCGGAAATGGAAGTCCATGTCTGACCTTTGTCTTCACTTTTAAGAATATAAGGTTTAAAATCATCTCTTTTCCGGTTATCGAAAGAAGCAAAAACAATATTTTCATCATACTTTGAACATAAAATATCGCTAACATAAGTATTTTCAGGTATTCCCGGAAACTTATCAATTTTTCTCCAGTTTTCACCTGAATCTTCTGTTACCTGTATCAATCCGTCATCGGTTCCTATATAAAGCAAGTCTTCTTTCACAGGAGATTCATCTATTGAAACAGCCATTCCGTATAGCGAGGTAGAGACATCCTTTGCCACGGCATCAACTCCCCAGTATCTGTCCATAACTTTCCAGGTGTTACGGTCGATCTGAGCAGTGATATCATCGCTTATCACTTTCCACGACTGCCCCCTGTCGTCGCTTCTGAACACTTTATCGGCAGCCATATAAAGCCGTGTGTTAGAATGAGGGCTGATGATAAACGGTGTATTCCAGTTCCATTTGTAAGTATTTTCTCCCTTTTGGGGGCGTGGTTTTATATTGATTGATTCGCCGCTTTTCTTATCAAACCTGTAAATATTTCCGTACTGATATTCGGAGTAAACAATATCCGGGTTTTCAGGATCAATCGCTTGCCAGAACCCGTCGCCGCCAAGCGTAACCACCCAGTCACAACTGCTAACACCATCAGATTTCAGGTTTCTTGAAGGTCCGCCCAAGCTACTGTTATCCTGTGTTCCGCCATAAACCCAGTAGAAAGGTTCTGTGTTATCAACTGCAACACGGTAAAACTGTGTTACGGGTAAATTAATTTTATGAATATAATTTTTCCCTCCGTCGAAAGTTTCATACACACCCCCGTCTCCGCCAATTATAAAATGTTTTGTATCATCAGGATCGATCCACAGCGCGTGGTCATCCACATGTCGCTTGTTGTTTCCGACATTTTTCCATGTTTTACCGCCATCGATAGTATATTTCGACCACGTATCCATCGAATAAACTTTATCCACATTTTGCGGATCGCAATAAATCTCGGTGTAATACTGTCCGCTGCTTGAATAATCACTCATTTTTGACCAGGATTCTCCCTTATCGGTTGACCGGAAGAAACCACCTTTACCTTGTGCTGCCTCAATAATTACATAAACCACATTAAGATCCACAGGTGATACGGCAATTCCCATTCCTCCTTTATCAACCGAAGGCAAACCTGATTTTAATTTTCTCCAGCTTTTCCCGGCATCAGTCGATTTATAAATGGCAGATTCGGGGCCACCACCAATTTTTGTAAATACATGCCTTCTTCTCTGCTCGGAAGTGGCGTAAACAATATCAGGATTTTCCGGGTCTAACACTACATTATTAACTCCGGTATTTTCGCTTATCTCAAGGATTTTTTTCCAGTTTTTCCCGCCATCGGTTGTTTTATACAATCCACGATCACCACCGGGTCCCCACACGGAACCTTCGGCAGCTACATAAACCACTCCTGAATTACGAGGATCAATAGCGATCATACCAATCTGACGTGATTCTTTTAATCCCATGTTCTTCCAAGACTTACCCCCGTCAACAGTTTTATATACGCCATCACCATAGCCCAAAGCCCTCTGATGGTTATTCTCACCTGTACCTGCCCAAACCACATTCGGATTGTGGGGGTCCATTGCCAGGCAGCCGATTGAATAGGCGCCGTAATTGTCGAAAACCGGTTTAAAAGTAATTCCGTTATTGGTAGTCTTCCAGATATGTCCGCAAGCTACAGCAACATAATATTCGCTGTGATTCTCAGGATTGACCGCAAAATCGGCAATACGACCGGATGCAAATGCCGGGCCGATACTTCGGAATTTTAAACCGCTTACATCGCCTGACTTGATTGTGTCATTTTTTTCATCGCCGGATTTATTTTTCTTTTTGGCAAAAGTATTTACTGAAAATAATAGCAATAAAAAAACCAAACCAATACTGATAATTTTTGTTTTCCTGCTAAGTAATAATAATTTTTTCATGATTTAAATAATTTAAGCTTGTAAAATTACATTTTTTAATATTACAAAAACCTTAGTAAGTAATATTCAGCCGGTTTACAAACCTTATTAGCTTATTCTATTTTCAAAATAAGGTAATAAGGTTGATTGTGTGTGGTTGTCTGTTTTTTCTATTAAGGTTGATTGTGTGAAAATAAGGTTTTTTATTTTTATCATTCATAAGGTTGTTTGTATTAGAATATGGTTTTCTGTTTTTTCATCATTATTTATTCAATTGTTGTATGCAATTCCATCAATTTGTTGCACACTCAATTATCTAGCTCTACCATTCCTAACAATATTAACTTATTATTTATGCAATGTCGCCTGATAATGTTTAATAAATGAGTCATATTCTTCTGCGAAACTCGTTTTTTTATGGTGTTTCGGCTGATTTAATATGTATTGACAAACTTTATCAATTTCTGATTTTGACACTGAAAATGCAGAAGCTGACTTTTGCCATGCGAAATTGCCTTTTGTAAGTTTGTTTTCGTTGATAAAACGTTCGGAACTTTCAGCAATTATGCTTGCTAATGTTTCTTCTGAGATACCAGGTGCTCGTGAAACAAGAATATGGACATGTTCCGGATTAGCAAAGATTGCATATAGTTTTGATGAATTATTGTTTACAATTCCAGTAATGTATTTTTCTATTCTTATCCGATTTTTTTCTGGTATTATTGGTTGCCGATGCAGTGTGGTAAATACAAAATGTGTGTAAAGATTGTGATATTCAATTCTCATATCAAATAGTTTTTTAAAATATTATAAAAACCTTATTTTTTTCAATAAACCTTAGTAAGCAATATTCAGCCGGTTTACAAACCTTATTAGCTTATTCTACACTCAAAATAAGGTAATAAGGTTAATTGTGTGAAAATAAGGTTTTTTTATTTTTTTATCATTTACCTAAAATATTTCCCGCCATTAAATACCCATGCGCTGTAGCATAAATAATCGACCGTGTGTAGCCGGAGCAATCACCGATAAATTTCAAATTTTTAAATATATCGTTATTCAGGGTATTTGTATAAAATTTGATTTCCGGCGCATAAACCAGGTTATCAGGATGTGTAATTCCGGGAACGACTTTATTTAGATTTTCAGCAAAGTCTATTATGCTTTCTATTATTCTCCTCGGATATGCAAGGTTTATATCTCCTAATATGTATTCGTTCTCAGGCAGTGTAGGGTGTACCCTGTATAAGTTTTTGGTTCTTTTAGAGCCTTTAAAATGGCTATAAGTCTGAAGTATCACCCTGTCTCCACCCAACATGTTCGACATTTTTGCAATATTCGATCCATAGCCAATAGGGTCGTTAAACGGCTCGGTCAATTGTACTGTAGTGAGAATTGCAAAATTGGTATTCTTGCTTTTTGTTTTGATCTTGGAATGACCGTTAACCGTATTAAAATCGCCGTAATGTTCAGTTACAACATAGCCTGAAGGGTTGTTGCAAAATGTACGGACCATATAACCGGTTTTGCTTTTATACCGCACCTTGAACTCATACATCTCATCATTCAGGTCTTTAACAATATGGTCAGGTAATTCAAATCTTACGCCTATATCAACCTTGGTACTATCAAGGACTATTTGAGGATATTGTTTGATGATGGTTTTAATAAACTTATGACCGCTTCTTCCGACCGCAACAATAACTTTATCATACTTTTCATTGTTATCCAACTTTACTTTATCCCCAACAATTTCGATGCTGCTGACCGGGCTTTCGAAATGGAAATGAATGTTTGACAACGAACTATATTCTTCATAAATGTTAAAAAGCACTTTTTTTAGCTGATCTGTTCCCAAATGGTAAAAATCGGATATTACGGGCTGAAACCCTTTCTCGTAAAACTTTTTATAATATTCGAGGTTTGTAAAGGAACTACCTGTTTCATAATTTCCGTTTCCTGCTTTTTTTATCCAGAAGTCAACAAGTTCTTTTTGCAAAGCAAGTTCAACATCCAGATCGCCTCCCATATCTTTCGAAACGAAAAGTTTTCCGTCGGCACGTATGCCTGATATACTCGAAGAATATATGTCTTTGCTTTTTTCAAAAATATGGATTTCGTTATCCGATTTTTTCATCTTTTCGATGAAACCAATTACTGCAGCTCCGAAACCTATAACGGCTATCTTCATTTTTTTTAATACTTTTTAGTTCGACTAATTTGTTAAAAGTAATATTTTTCAATAAACCGACATGAAATTTTCAAAAAATTTTGTACATTTGGATTTTATAAGAAAATCAATTAATGTCTAACTAAAATTACGGAGGAAATATTATGAGTGATAGTATTTATAAAGTTATTGAACTTATCGGCACCAGCGAAACATCGTGGGAAGAAGCCGCTAAAAATGCCGTAGAAAGAGCTGCGGAAACACTTGAAGACCTCAGAGTTGCAGAAGTATCGGCAATGGATATGAAGATGGAAGACGGCAAAGTGGTGGCATACCGCACTAAGGTTAAATTGTCGTTCAGGTTCAGGGATAGGTAAAAGCTGTTGATTTTTTAAAGTTTATAAATCCTTTTCATCTTATTAATATGATGAAAGGGATTTTTTTTATGATTATATAATATTCTATTTTTGCTGCATGATAGTAATCGACAACACCATCGTTTCAGAAGATATCCGCGACATACGCTTTTGTTGCGACCTGAAAAAATGCAAAGGTGCCTGTTGCATAGAAGGTGATGCCGGCGCCCCAATCGAAGAAGAGGAAATTTCACAACTTGAAGATTTTATCGATGAAATCAAACCCTATATGACTAATGAAGGCATAAAGGTGATTGAATCAAACGGTATTTTCGACTTTGATGAAAAAGGTGAATACGTAACCCCCTTAGTTAACAACAGAGAATGTGCTTATGTTTACTTTGAAAATGGTATAACCCGCTGTGCCATTGAAAAAGCCTTTGAAGAGGGTAAAATATATTTTCAAAAACCTGTGTCGTGCCACCTTTATCCTATTCGTATAACAAAGCATAAGGATTTTGAAGCAGTGAATTATCATAAGTGGTATATTTGTCAATCTGCCTGTACATTAGGGAAAGATATAAACCTTCCTTTATACAAATTCCTAAAGGAGCCACTTGTCAGAAAATATGGAGAAGGATGGTATTCAAAGTTAGTTGAGAAAATCGAAATACCGTAATAAACTATTGAAAAAAATTTATTTTTACTTTTAAGTTTCGTAATTTTGCATTATCTTTATGAATTTACCATAAATACTAAAGTGTTATGAAAATACTTGTTGACGTAAAAGATAATAAGGTTAACTTTATTTTAGAACTGCTAAACAGCTTTTCGTTTACAAGGGCAAAAACAATATCTCCGGCAAAAGCTCAACTCTTTGAAGAAATTAAGGAAGCCGTTGAAAATCTTAATCTTGTAAAACAGGGAAAACTAAAAGCTCGTCCTGCAAAAGATTTGTTAAATGAGTTATAATATTTTAACTATACCTCCATTTAACAGCCAGCTAAAAAGGCTATCTAAAAAATTTCCATCCCTAAAAAACGAATTTGCCAGATTAGTGGAAAATTTAGAAGACAAACCTTTTCAAGGTAATCCTTTGGGTAATAATTGCTACAAAATTCGTATAGGAATAAAGTCTAAAGGTAAAGGAAAATCGGGTGGTGCAAGAATTATTGCTCATTTACAGCTTGTAAAAAGTACGGTTTACTTGCTTACTATTTACGATAAATCAGAACAAGAAGATATCACAGATAAAGAGATCAAATATTTACTATCATTTATTGTTTAAATTAACTTCAAATGAAATAATCCACAATTAATTTGTATCCAATATCGTCAGGCTTCCTTTATATACTTTCTTAATATTTTTCGAACCGTAATAAACATCCAAAATCCAAAAATACGTTCCTTCGGCTACATATTTGCCGTTTCTTTTTCCATCCCATCCACCCG
>JADHVR010000029.1 GCA_016783885.1 Bacteroidales bacterium | reverse complement strand
TAATAATTTTGCAATGTAATAGTAACAAGCATCTGGTCGGGTGGTAACTGTCCGGGAATTGTAATTGTAACCGGCGCTCCTGTTCCTTCAGCCGTTCCGATGATTTCACCGTTCACTGTTAAGGCGATCAGTGCGCCCTCATTTGCAGAAACATCAAAACTGGTCACCCCTGCATAAAGAATCGGGTTATGAGTAACTGTCAGATTTTGTGGGATTTCCGAATACACGGTCATAAAAGCGTCGCCGTGATGATGGAACAAGTTATAAGTTACTTCTTTATTACTGGTGTTATACGGCCAGTTCGACTGCTGAAGGAAATACTTACCGGCAGAATTACCAAAAGCGGGTAATACACCTCTCGGTTCAGGATCGACCTGCGGAGCATAAATATCCGGCAAGAAATCGGGCCACATATTATCATAAGCTCCCCACACATAAGTATCGTTTACAAAAGAGTAAGATACTTCGGAAGCAGCATTAATACCAAGTGCTCCTGAATTATTACCGCCGGAGGTATGCCTGTGGAACTTCTCGGCAAAGCACTCACCGGACATGTTGAACTTTCCTGTCAGACAGTTTATCGACCATACAAAAGTCAGGTCAGTATTATTCAGGCTGTTTATATCACTGCTCTGGAAATCGGGCTCACCCCAGCCTGTTGTACCGCCGTGATCGCGGTGTTGTAACATAAATGCACCATTGTTAATACCATTTATAACATCATTGGTACTGCCATTCCATGTACAGTTAACCTGACCGGGCGTTGCCGGAATATATCCCAAACCATCAGGACCGAATACTGCCATTACTAAAGGAGTATTTTGATTTGTTGACCAGGGGCCTGTTTGTGGATTACCGCTGTAAATTGCATTTATTCTGTTTACGGTTTTTCCCTGAACTACTTCCCAGAATCCGGCAACAGACTCGGAGCAGATTTGAAACCAGCGTTCCGTCTGATATCCCAATGCAGTAATAGGATTTTGATAATAATCAGGATTAGTCGGTGGAGTTCTTTCGTGGTCCAAAAACTTAGTTACCATTATTTCAAGATGAGTCGCATTTTGAGCTGTCATCCGTGCAAAAACTATATCGGGCATTTGGGGGATTCCGGTTCCTGCCACATCAGCATAAATATTATCGGATGCACAATAGCTATTGTATATAGGAGATATAATACTGTTTTCAGCATTTGTTCCATAATCGGCAATTAGTAAACATGCTGCCGGAACTATGTCCCAGGTATTATAAGCATTGTCAATGTAATTTTCAATAATAGAAGCAGTATTACCTCCGATATTATTCAAAGTAACTACATCAGTTAAAATTCCCTGTTGTGTCCTGAATACTCTTATTGAATCAGCCCATTGCTGGAATTCAGCACCGTTTGGAGTAATGATAAGATATTCACATCCGGTATCCTTTAATCCCTGTGATGATTTGTTATAATCAATTTCAGGAATTGATTTGTAGTTAAGCAACATATCCGACAGCATCGGGTCCCACCAGCGGCTCCTATAACGGTTTTCTCCAAAATGACTACTACCTCCGGTAAATGTAACTTCAATCTTCAGATCACGATAAATAATTAATTCTTTTGTAACCGGGTTGTACTGGAACGGAGTAATACCGAGCATTACAACATCCACTTTTCTGATATCATAAAGCTCTGAAATCTGAACAGGCTTCTCCGGATAGAATTTATTTGCCGAATAAATTGATTCGTCCTTATTATATTCCAGCGGGCCTTTTTCTGTTTCCCACGGAATACGCGGAGCAGGAGAAATATCAACATTTGTCAGTGTTTCGGTACGGTACGAAACTACTTTATACGAGGCGCTTGCCCCTTGTGGAACTGCAATATACCTGCCTGCGCCGGGTAAGTCAGGTGCACCTTCATCATTTGGCAATAAGTGTCCCTGTAATTCCACATGTTGCATTGATTCACCATTAACATCAATAGGTGTTAAGGCAAATTCTTCAATAGAAAAATTAATAACGACTTTTGTCGCACTTTGGGTTTCCAATGTATAACCCGCTTTTCCCCAGCTATCCGAATATTTGAATTCATCAGCAAAGGCATTTGTGTAAGTAAACACGGTTAATCCAAGCATTGTTGTGAGTAACCTGAAATTAACCATAGCTAAAAATTGTACCATCTTTTTCATTTGTTTTAGTTTTTAAATTATATAATATGATTATTTTGTTTGTGAGTAATTTTATAATTGATCCCCAGCGTTTTAAATTAAAGTAGTACAAATATTTAAAAAACGCTACAATTCAAAAAAAATAAGACAATTATTTATTGATTATGACATGTAAACACTTCAAAAAGTTGCATTGTTAATTGGTGAAATGTAGAAATGTAAATGTGTGTATTCCTCAGTTCACTGCGAGCAAGGCATTCGCTGAGATCAGAGGATAGAGAATGAGGTGAGCACCTACCATAGTCTCTTTATTTGCTATCAAGCCTTTGGTCTCTTTTTGAAAATCGTCTCTAATACCGGACTAAACATCTCCCAATCTATATGTTAATTGAGCTTTTAGAGATGCTCTTAATATTGCTAAGGACTGCTATATTACCTACTTTCCTTTTCTTCGCAAAAAGTGCAAATGATCAAAGGCAGAGAATGTTCTGTGCGATTTGAAATATCCCTCTTTTACAGATTTTATGTCTTCAACGGTATAAAAAGCATTTGGATTAAACCTATGGACCATATTGATATATTCCTTTGCATCTTTGCGGTTGATAATGGAAAGTAACATTTTAATTTTACCTTTCATTCCTTCAACCTCAACAGCGGTAACTCCATATCCCTGTTCTCTTAAGTATTTAATAAGTTCAGTGGTGTCTTTTTTCGGCATCACTCTAAGAAGGGCTGTCCCGATTGAAATTTTCTCTTCGAGAATAATGCCTGCATAATTCCCCATTGCAAATCCCAATCCATAAGCTATGTAGCATAAGAAGTTATCTAAGTGTTGCATTATCTGACTGATAGCAAGAAGCCAGATGATTACCTCAAAAAAACCCAATACTGGTGCAAGGTATTTGAATCCTTTCGATACAAATATCAATCGCATTGTGCCGATTGAAACATCAAGTATTCTCGATACAAAGATGAGTAAGGGTAAAATAACCCACACAAAAATATCGGAGTTAAAAAATTCAGCATCCATTTTAGTATTATTTTTTAGTATTATTTTTAAGAATATCTCTGATTTCTGTCAGTAATAAAATATATTTAGGTGTTGGAATTGTTTGTTCTTCGGCGTCTTCAGCCTTTCTTCTTAACAGATTAAAAAATTTAATTACAAAGAAAATAGTAATAGCTATTAAAAGAAAATCAATCGATATTTGAATAAAATTACCGTAATTTATCGATACTACTTCTTTCACAACGTTTCCGGCTGCGTCTTTTTGTTCTGGCTGAAGTATATATTTTAAATCGTTGAAACTGACCTTTCCTAACATATACCCGAATGGCGGCATAATAATATCCTTTACAATTGACGAAACAATTTTATTAAATGCTGTGCCGATAATGATACCGATTGCCATATCGAACATATTTCCTTTTACAGCAAATTCCTTAAATTCTTTGATGATTTTCATAGTATTATATTTTTATAATGATTAAAATGAAATACAAAGATATGCCAGGTAAATTATAATCTCTTATTTTTGTAAATAATTCATCTTAAAACAAGGAATAAAAATACGTGGATAACGTTAAACCCGTAGAAAAGTAGTTTGCAAAGATTTTGCTTATTATTTTCGTTATAATCAGTAAATTAACTTTGTGAATATTTGCGAACCTGATTTCAACGGGTTTAATAAAAAGTTTAAAATCTGATACCATTGAATATATATACAAAGAAAAAACGGTGGAAATGGCTTTTGTTTGGTACGGCTGTGTTAATAGTAGCTGCTTCGCTTTGGTACACCAATATCCTTGTGAGGGAAATAGCCAGGGATGAAAGAAACAACATTCGTATTTGGGCTGATGCCATTCATCAAAAGGCTGAGCTTGTTAATTATACGGATAAGTTTTTTAAACAAATCAAGAATGAAGAACGAAAAAGGGTGGAATTGTTAGCAGATGCTTACCGGATTCTTAATGTTATGGATGAATCGGAAATATTGAATTTTTTCCTGAAATTTATTTCCGAAAACACAACTATACCGGTAATTCTGACTGATAACAGGGGTAAAATTAAATTAACGAAAAACGTAGATTTCGATACAGATACGGTGATTTACCTCAAAGGCGTATTAAGAGCAGAGTTTATGGTATATACACCTGTAAAAATATTTTATGAGGAAGATCAGCATGATTATTTATTTTATAAAGACTCAAAACTCTTCACCGAATTACGTGTTGTTATCGACGATTTAGTCGAATCATTTTTCTCGGAAGTTGTTATTAATGCTGCTTCAGTGCCTGTAATAATTACCGACAGCACCAAAACAAAGGTGATTGAATATGGTTTGTTAGATGCGGAAAAAGCTCAGGATTCTCTATATATAATAAAAACCCTGGAAAAGATGGCTTTTGATAACGACCCCATTGAAATTGAGCTGGCTGATCAGGGGAAAAGATATATTTTTTATAAAAATTCTGCTTTGCTTACCCGGCTTATATTTTTCCCTTACTTCCAGCTTGGTGTAATCGGGTTATTTTTATTTATATCTTATGTTCTTTTCAGTTCTGCCCGTAAATCGGAACAAAACCAGGTATGGGCAGGACTGGCAAAAGAAACAGCTCACCAGCTTGGCACCCCGCTTTCATCTATGATAGCCTGGATAGAGCTGTTACGAATGGAAGGTATTAAAGGTGAAACCATAGAAGAGTTAAATAAAGATGTGGAACGGCTCCGAAAAATAACCGATAGATTTTCAAAAATCGGTTCCGGCCCAAAATTAAAAAACGAGAATATTGTTGAAGTAATTTATAATGGAGTGGCTTATATAAAATCAAGGTCATCCCAAAAAGTAATATATCGGATACACCAGCCTCAAGACCAAAAAATTTATGCCCCGATAAATCTTTATTTGTTTGAATGGGTAATTGAAAATCTTTGCAAAAACGCCATTGATGCTATTGGTGGAATTGGACAAATAGATATTGACATCGTTGAGGAAGAAAATCTTGTTTTAATTGATATTTCTGATAACGGTAAAGGCGTTCCCAAATCAAAATTCAAAACTATTTTTAATCCGGGATATACCAGCAAGAAGCGTGGCTGGGGGTTGGGACTTTCGCTGTCGAAAAGAATTATTAAGGATTACCACAGAGGAAAGATATTTGTTAAATCTTCTGCAATAAATAAAGGGACTACCTTCAGGATTATTTTGAGGAAGTAGTGCTATCTTCTGTTGCCTAAAAATCGAAGCAGGAATAAGAACAGGTTGATAAAATCGAGGTATAACCTTAATGCTCCGAGAATAGTTAGTTTTTTAGTGGATTCAGCGCCATATTCCACACCGCTTCCGATTTTTTTTAAGGTTTGAACGTCATAAGCCGTGAGACCGGTAAACACCAATACCCCGATAAAACTGATAATGTAATCAAAAGCCTCACTTCTTAAAAACATATTAATTAGGCTCGCTATTATAATACCTATCAGCCCCATCATCATTAATGAACCGAATTTTGTCAGGTCGGTTTTGGTGGTATATCCCACGAATGCCATTATCCCGAACATTCCGGCAGTTACGGCAAAGGTTTTAAATATTGATGCCGACGTATATACGAGTAAAATAAAACTTAAGCTCATGCCCATTAAGATGGAAAACAAACCAAAAAGAATTGTTAATGTGCTTACTGAAAATCTTTGATAACCCGCCGACATTGCCAATACAAATCCGAGGGGTGACAACATGACAACCCATCCCAGGATTGTCATTCCTGTTTCAGGATTGAAAAGTGAGTTAATCAGTGCGGGGGAGCTTGCAAAATAATACGCAGTAAAGGCTGTAATGGCTAATGCTATTCCCATCCATGAAAAAACATTAGCAACGAAGTTCTTTGCGAGCGCTTTGGTTTCAAAACCTGTTTGTGCTGTTTGATAAAAATTATTCCGTGTAATCATGTCAGTAAAAATTAGTTTAAAAATCGAAACGAATGGTTTACAATTTTAGTGCCTGGATTTTTTTAGCCTGTTAGTGTAGCTTCGTTCCTATCAAATTAATAAATTCCGCTCTTGTTTGGACTCTCTTAAACGCACCTGTAAAATCTGAGGTTGTACTAACAGAGTTTTGTTTCTGAACTCCCCGCATCATCATACACAGATGCTGGGCTTCAATAACAACTGCCACACCCAACGGATTAAGTGTTTTCTGGATACATTCTTTTATTTGGAATGTAAGTCTTTCCTGAACCTGAAGCCTGCGTGAAAACGCCTCAACTACTCTTGCAATTTTACTCAGCCCGGTAATATATCCGTTTGGGATATATCCTACATGGGCTTTTCCTATAAAAGGGATCATGTGGTGTTCGCACAAAGAGTATATTTCAATGTCTTTTACAATCACCATTTCCCTGTAATCTTCCTTGAACTTTGCCGAATTCAATATCTCGACAGGGTCGAGAAGATATCCGTGAGTTAAGAACTGGATTGATTTTGCAACTCTTTCAGGCGTTTTGGCTAATCCCCCCCGTTCAGGGTCTTCACCAATAAGCTTCAGGATTTCTTTATAATGGTATGCAAGTTTATCAACATTTTTATAATTATAAAGATCAATTTTTTCATACCCGTCCAGCTTATTGATCTCTGCCATTTCTTTTAATCGGTCGTTTGTCATTTTATTATCGTTTAATTACCTTTTAATGTATCATAGAAAAATTGCTTCGCAAAGTAATAAAAAAATAAACTTATTTTTAGCCAAAATATTAAAATGAATTTTGTTCCATCATATAAAAGTATCTGGAAAATAAGCTACCCAATATTTTTAAGTCTTCTGGCGCAAAATATAATTATCGTTATTGATACGGCATTTCTTGGGCGTGTAGGCGAAATTGAGCTTGGCGCCGGCGCTATCGGAGGTTTATTTTATGTATGCCTGTTCATTTTAGGTTTCGGGTTTGGCACAGGCACCCAAATCCTTGTCGGCAGAAGAAACGGAGAAAAAAATTATAAGCAAATAGGCAATATTGTCGATCATAGTATTTACTTTCTTATTGTTTTGAGTATCGGCTTGTTTTTTCTGACAAATTTTATATCGTCAACAGTTTTAAAGACAATTATTTCTTCGCCTGATATTTATTTTTTCAGTCAGCAATATCTTGATGTCCGCATCTGGGGATTGATCTTTGCTTTTTCCAACACGGCTTTCAGGGCATTTTATATTGGCATTACAAAAACCAGATATTTAATTCATAGTGCGGTAATTATGGCTATTGTCAACATCAGTCTCGATTATCTGCTGATATTTGGTAATTATAATTTCCCGCAGATGGGTATTCGCGGAGCAGCCCTTGCCTCAGTTATTGCCGAAGGCGCTTCTGTTATTTACTTTATTTTAGTAACGATCATTAAAATAGATTTAAAAAAATACAATCTGTTTCGTTTTCCTAAGTTACAGGTTCAAGTAATTAAAAATATTCTAAGTGTTGCCATATTTATTATGATGCAGCATTTTTTCTCTATTGCAGGGTGGTTTGTTTTTTTTATGATCATTGAGCAAACAGGCGAGCGTCCGCTTGCAGCTTCTAATATAATCCGAACAATGTATATGATCCTTACAATTCCAATATGGGGTTTGGGTTCGGCAACAAATACAATAGTAAGTAATATTATTGGACAAAACAGGATAGATTTGGTTTTGCCTGTTATTAAAAGAATTACCAAATTAAGCTTCCTGAGTATTCTTGGAGTTATTATAGTAACTTTTATTTTTGCAAGAGAAATAATTTCATTTTATACAAATGATCAGTCTCTTATTGAAGATACTCTCGGGTCTTTATATGTAATTCTCGGAGTATTGGTGATATTTTCCTTAACAATTATTGTTTTTAATGGAGTGGCAGGAACGGCAAACACTCAGATTTCATTGGGGATAGAAATAATTTCTATCGTTGTTTATATTTTTACAGCTTATGTTCTTGCTATAAAACTCAATAGTTCAACTGAAGTTATCTGGTGTTCCGAATATGTTTATTTTATTATATTAGGGTTACTGTCTTATTGGTACCTTTTAAAAGGGAAGTGGATGAAAAAAGTGATTTGAACCCGTTAAAAACAAGTTTTGCAAATGATATTAGCTGTGAGTATATTGATACTCGTGGTTTTACCGGTAAATTGTTTTGTAGTCCCTGAAATACGCCATTATGGGGTAAGCCTAATTTCTACGGGTTTAATTATCTTTGCATTTTATTTTGCATAATATTTTTTGAAATGTCTAAAATAACCGTAGTTATTATAACCCTCAATGAGGAGAAAAACATTGGGAGGTGTATTGATTCGGTAAAGGATATCGCTGACGAAATTCTTGTGATTGATTCATACTCTACTGACAGAACCGAAGAAATTTGCAAAACCAAAGGGGCGAGGTTTGTTCGGCACCCATTTAAAGATTACTTAAGCCAACACGTATATGCTGACGAAATTGCTAAATATGACCACATCCTTACATTGGATGCCGATGAATCCTTGTCAGAAGAACTTCTGCAATCTGTTTTAAGCCTTAAAAGCAATTTGGAAAACGACGGTTATATAATGAACCGCATTACAAATTACTGTGGTAAATGGATCAGGCATTCGGGCTGGTATCCCGATCGGAAATTACGGTTGTATAATAAAAGAAAGGGCAAATGGACCGGCAAGTTTGTTCATGAGAAATTTCAATTAAATGCAGGTGCAACCGTAGGAAAGTTAAAAGGGAATATATTTCATTATTCTTATTACACTATTGACGAACACATTTTGCAGGCAAATAAATTCAGTACGCTTGGGGCAAAGGCTTTATTGGAGAAAAACAAAAGGGTTCATTTTTACAAATTAATAATAAACCCGGTTGTTAAGTTCATCAGAAATTATTTTCTAAAATTAGGGTTTTTAGATGGGTTTTATGGTTTTATTATTTGTCAGATCACGGCAAATGAAACATTCCTTAAGTATTTGAAAGCATATAACCATCAACTGTCAGAACGAAAAAAGAATTTTTAATTTATCGCGAAACAGGCGCGCTTTAAGTTTAATGTTCATTTCCGGTTCAGTCAGATATCCTTTAAAATCCCCTCCCATCTTTAAATAATAATCTCTGAAAGTGGAATTGCTCATTCCCCACTTTAACAGGAATTGTTTTCGTCCATTATTTTTCTTTATCCGTCTTACGCTTTGAGACATAAAGTGGTAACATCTACTTTTACTAACCCCCTTATAATACCTGACACCTGCTTTCCAAAGTTTCATCATAAAATCAGGATCGGAATACATGCCGGGGGTATATTCAACACTCATGCCCCCTACCAAATTCCAGATATGTTTATGTATTGCCATAGGGTACCAACTGCTGCCGTTCCAATCATTTATTTGAAGTTCTTTATAAGTTTTTAGCAATTTAGCTTCCTTAAAACTATCCAATGTTAACCCATAATCAAAAGGTGCGATCACACATTGGTTAAATGTTTTTTTATGTTCAATTTTAGTGGCAGAAACCGCAAAATAGGGATGCCCGATTTTTTGAATTTCCTCCCATAGCCAATAGTCCCAATCGGGCAATAAATAATTATCATCATCAATCAAAACAAGATAGTCCGAAACAGCTAATGAAGCTGCTGCATTAAATGCAAAACAAACCCCCGTATTGCTTTCAGATAAAGTATAATCCGGAATGTTTTCCTTAACCCAGTCTTTTGTACCATCCGAACCATCATTAATATGCACAATTATCTGGTGCTCATACCGGCTGTTTTTCCTGATACTTGAAATGCAGGTTTTGAGGTAAGCCATATTGTTCCAGCTCGGAATAAGAATCGAAAATTTATATGTTTCTTTTTGTAACCGGCTAACTGATTTTCGATGGAAATCTATCTTTCTAATATCCATAATGGTTTTTATTGTGTGTCAAAATTAGTTATTTTTAGCATGTATAAAATTATTAAATGGCAAAAAAAGCCCACAAACAAACAGATGAATGGATTGTTATTGTTAATCCGAATGCCGGAGTAAGGAAAGGCGAAAAGGATTGGGGTAAAATTTACGATTTGCTTCATAAATCCGGTTTGAAATTATTCCGGGAAGCTTGAGGGCAGTGGTTGGTTATCTGCTTTAAATCCTTTAGGATCAATAATGGGTAGAATTGCGTTATGGAGATAGGTTCCCCTGAATTGGGAAAACATTATTCCTCGTGTTGTTGAAATGGAAATGGTATTAATTGTGTTTACAAAATTATCAGGTAGATCAAATAATTTATTATCGCCAGAAGATTTAAAGTCCAGTAGATTTTCTACGAAATAAACACATGTTACCTTTAAAAAACCCATCTTCGTTTTTTTATCCTGATGAAGAACTTCAATTGAGGTATCGACGAAAATGAGGCGGTTATTTTCATTAATTCGATGCTGAATATTTAGATTATAGTGATATGTTTTAATTTCCTTAACAATCTGTCCGGGAAAATTCAAATTGATGTCGAGAATTTCGATATTCTTTATTTGGAAAGGAATCTGTTTTTTATTACTAACTTTATTCATACTTCAAATTTATTTGATAATAATGGTATTAGCTCATCATAGTCATGCATTACTTTAGTGCTTGAATATTCTTTGTCAATTTTTTGGGTGGCAGAAAAGTAATAATTAACCACTTTTTCAGTCTTTTTTTCTGATAAACTGATTAATTCAATACCGAGGACTTTTTCAATGGTCCAAAGTGTGTTTGCTGTGAAATTATGTGTGCCACTCACCCATTTAGTAATTTCTGAAGAGCGTTTGTTTAATGCTTCTGCCAGGTCTTTCTTTTTCCAGCCTTTGGCTTTTAAGGCATCATCTATTTTGGATGCCAAAAGCATTTTGTTTTTTGTTCTTTCATATTCTTCAGGCGCTATTTCATTGATAAATTGGTCAATCAAATCGCTTGAATATAATTCTGCTTTTCTCTTAATTTTTTTCATCGTCTGTAAATTCTAAGTTTCCTAAAAATTCGGTTCCATCCTTAGAAATTTCAATATCACCGAACTCCATTTTATTTTTAATATCTTTTACTACTTTACGTAGGAAAAAATTTTCCCGTTTAAGTTTTTCATCTTCCTGAAATGTTTGGGATTTTTTAGGTCCACCACCTCCTGCAATTAATATCAAAGAACCATATTTGATGCAATAAAGTCGTAATTTTTTATCAGGTCTATCAAATAGGGCAGAAAGACCGTCACCAAGTTCTCCTTCATGTATTTTGAAAAAGTTTTCTCTTGCCCCAGTTTCGTGTCCTATTACTTTTAAACGATTAAAAATGCTAATTAGTTCACTTTTATATGAAATTTTGTTTTCTTCGAGAAATAGTTCGAAAAGTGTTTTCTTCTTGTCAAAGATGTAAATAGAATAGATGGTTGCCTCATTCCCGCTAAATTTGGTTAGTTTTACAATTTTGTATTTCATCTAATGTAGAGTTGGCAAAAATACTAAAATTTACTTATAAGTGAAATTTTTTATACTTTTTTTATCGTAATATCATTTATTTCTATTTACATCTATATCTTTAAAACTTTTTATTCCATTCAGGGAGGCAAGCAAATATTTCAAAAAACCGTTGAATAATTAAAGCCTCTACATAAACCAGAAGATATCTTATTTCAGAATTATAGATAATAAACCAGTAAATATTCAATGCATCAATATTTTCTGATATAAATTTTTAATTCGTCAAACATAATTTTTTTTTAACTATTTTACAAATATAATTTAACTATCGAGATAAGGCAAATGTTTACTGTTCAAATCTGTACAACCCCTGTTGATTCCCGAACACTTTTATAGCGGGTGTCTTAATTTATTATTCATAAATTTGTGCAAAACAACAATTTACTTTCTTTGGCATAATACATGAAATTTGTAACGGTTAATTTAAAATTTACGAATGATAAAGAGTTATATTAAAATTACATTAAGAAATTTAACGAAGCGCAAAACCTATTCGCTGATAAATATTTCCGGTCTTTCTATCGGTCTTGCCAGCTTTTTAATCATTTATCTTTATATATCGGATGAATTGAGTTATGACCGCTATCATAAAAACGCAGACAATATATACCGTCTAATTAATGTGTATGATTTTGAGGGTGTGGGCGAGAACTCAGCCAGTTCACCCTTCCCGGTAGCTTTTACCATGCTGCACCAAAATCCTGACATGATCAAAAATGTGGTCAGAGTATTCAATTTCCAGGCGCCTCGCAGTTTTGTTGAATATGGTGAAAATAAGTTCAACGAAAAAAGATTCTTTTTTGCCGACTCAACTTTTTTCGACATTTTTGATTACGAATTTGTTAAAGGAAACCCGGAAACAGCTCTTGACGAGCAATACTCAGTAGTCATTACCGAATCTACGGCAAAACGTTACTTCAGAGAAAAGGAGCCATTAGGAAAGACAATACGTTTTGAAACTAATTTTAATTTGAAGGTAACCGGAGTAATTAAGGATGTCCCCTCGCAATCACACTTTCATTTCGATTTTATCGGTTCCATGTCATCCGTGAGTGCAGCTTATGGCGGCAGGTTACCGAAAACATGGGTTTGGAATCCGTGCTGGACATACCTGCTTTTGAACCACAATGTTGACCCTGCTATGCTGGAAGCTACGTTCCCTGATTTTATTCAAAAATATTTTTATGATGCTGAAAAGGATAATATTGCACTATATCTACAGCCTTTAACCGACATCCATCTTAAATCAAAATTAGATTACGAAATAGAACCGAATAACAACATAACCTCCATTTATATTCTATCGGCAATAGCTATCTTTTTACTGATAATTGCCATTATTAATTTTATGAACCTTGCTACTGCAACATCCACTATCAGGGCAAAAGAAATTGGTATTAAAAAAGTTACCGGAGCATACCGTTTACAAATAATCATACAATTTATTGCCGAGTCTGTAATAATAAGTTTTATTGCTCTTATTGTGGGATTAATTATAGTTGAATTTGTCGTTCCGGTTTTTAATGATTTAACAGGAAAAGAAATCCTGATTGCCAATCTGTTTGAAACTCAAAATATTTTCCTGTTAATTTCTATCGGACTATTAACAGGGATATTATCCGGTCTTTATCCTGCCTTTTACCTTTCGGCATTTAAGCCGGTTAATATTTTAAAAAGTACTTTTTTGCCTGGAGCCAAAACCGGATTACCAAGAAAAATTCTGGTCGTTATTCAATTTTCAATTTCTATTGCTTTGATCATCGGCACTTTAACTATACACAAACAATTAATGTACATGCGTAATGCTGATCTGGGTTTTAATAAAGAACATGTTGTGATTCTGCCGATAAATAATACTCCAGCTGCAAATATTTATCCTTCTTTCAAAAAAGAATTGCTTCAGAATTCCAGTATCATTAGTGTAACTGCTATGGACGATATTTTCGGAGCTTCACACAATACCCATGAATTCCGTCCCGAAGGTTTTCCTGAAGACCAATGGCAGTTTTATCCGGCATTAGTTGTGAAGTACGACTTTATTAAAACATTTAACATCGAAATTATTGCCGGAAGAGATTACTGTGAAGAAAACAAAACAGATCCGGCAAAAGGGATTCTCATTAATGAAGCCATGGTTAATCATCTTGGCTGGTACAACCCCGAAGGTGCACTTGGTAAGAAACTTAAATCATTACAGGGCGATGAGCGGGTAATAGGCGTTTTTAAAGACTTTCATGCCACTTCGTTACATGAAGCTGCAAGTCCGTTTGTTCTGAATATGAAAGAAACACCGCATGAAGTTCTTTGGTTCTTAAAATATGTGGCTATTCGAATTGTGCCCGGAAATGAAAAGAACACCCTGATGTTTATTGAAAAAAAATGGAACAAAATAGCACCTGACAGACCTTTTGAATATTTCTTTCTTGACAGGGAGCTGGATGTCCTTTATAAAAATGAAGAAATCCTTAGCAAGCTTTCGTTGATCTTCACAATAATTATTATCTTCATAGCAGCATTAGGTTTACTGGGTTTATCGTCATTCATGGCGGAACAGAGAACAAAAGAAATTGGGATAAGGAAAGTGCTTGGTGCCACATCTATGATGATAATTCAAACTATTTCAAAAGAATTTTTTTGGTTGATTTTGCTATCCAGCATTATTGCATGGATATTGGCTTATTTGGTAATGAAAGATTGGCTAAGTCATTTTGCATATCAAACAACTATTAACTGGATGTTATTTATTGCAGCAACTTTTATAGCTATGGGATTAGCCATCCTGATTACCGGGTTCAGGGCATTTATTGCTTCAAGGACAAATCCGGCGGAAACATTGAAATACGAATAAATAACAAATTTTATTTGAACAAACTAACACATACTGTTGTATTTGTCTTGTTTGCGGGGATATTTTTTTTACCAACCGTAAGCATTTTACACGCTCAACAACGAGAATATAATACCTCCAAAATTACAGGTGAGCCTCCATTAATTGACGGAATTATTGATGAGAAAATATGGGAAACCGTTGAATGGAGCGGTGATTTTATTCAAAGAGAACCTTATGATGACGAAAAGCCTTCACAGGAAACTTCATTTAAAATCCTGTACGACGACAATAATCTTTATGTAGCCATAAGGGCCTGGGATACCGAACCCGATAAAATTGAAAAAAGGCTTACACGTCGCGACGGATTTGAAGGTGACTGGGTGGCTATAGGAATTGATAGCTATTATGATAAACTTACCTGTTTTTCGTTTGCCGTTAATGCTGCCGGGGTAAAAATTGATATTACCATTACCAACGATAGCTATATGGACGACACATGGAACCCGGTATGGTATGTCAAGACTTCAACCGACTCGCTTGGCTGGCTTGCTGAAATGCAGATTCCTTTTACTCAGCTCAGGTTTGCAGAAAAAGAGGAACATGTTTGGGGACTTCAGGTCATGCGCTGGCTTTTCAGAAAAGAGGAATTTTCTACGTGGCAGCATATTCCTGTTGAATCAGCCGGATGGGTGAGTATGTTCGGTAAATTACATGGGGTCAAAGGAATAAAGCCTAAACATGAAGTGGAACTAATTCCGTATATTATGGGTGATATCGAAAGGTTTGAAAAAGAAGAAGGAAATCCTTTTGCCACAGGAAAAAAATACGGATACTCCGCCGGTGTGGACGGGAAAATAGCAGTTACTAACGACCTCACTTTGAATTTTACCGTTAACCCCGATTTCGGCCAGGTGGAAGTTGACCCGTCAGAAGTTAACCTAACGGCTTTTGAAACATTTTTCCCGGAGAAACGGCCTTTCTTTATAGAGGGAAATAATATTTATAATTTCAAGCTAACTGAAGGTGACGGGCCTTTGTCGAGCGACAATTTGTTTTATTCAAGGCGAATCGGAAGACGCCCGCATTATTATCCCGAAACAGAGGATAATGAATACTCTGATCAGCCCGATTATACGACCATTCTCGGTGCATTTAAACTTTCCGGCAAAACCCGCAACGGATGGTCCATCGGTGTATTGGAGAGCATAACGAATAATGAATACATAACTATTGATAAGGAAGGTGACAGACGGAAGGAAGTTGTTGAACCTATGACCAATTTCTTTAATACCCGCCTGCAAAAGGATTTTAAAAAAGGGAAAACCATTGTTGGCGGAATGTTTACTGCAACTAACCGGAAAAAATATAATGAAACAGTTGATTCCCTGCACAATTCTGCATATACCGGTGGGCTTGATTTTACAAACTATTGGAAAGACAAGGCTTATTACCTGAGCGTAAAAGCGGTTTTTAGTCATTTGATCGGAAACAGTAAAGCAATTACTGAGCTTCAGGAATCGCCCCAAAGGTATTATCAGCGTCCGGATGCAGCTCATCTTAAATTAGACACAACGCGTACATCTTTAACAGGGAGCGGTGGTACGATTGCAGGTGGAAAAATCGGTAAGGGACGTTGGCGGTACGTAGGATGGGTTACATGGCGTTCACCCGGGTTAGAACTCAATGACATGGGATACATGCGACAGGCTGACATTATCCAGCAAGTTGCCTGGGTAGGATACAGGATTTGGGAACCTTTCAGTATTTTTCGAAGGTTTAACATTAATTTTAACCAGTGGACAGGATGGGATTTTTCGGGAACACAGCTTTATCTTGGCGGGAATATCAACTTTAATACTCAATTTAAAAATTATTGGTCCATCGAATCGGGCATAAACAGGGAAACAAGTAATATTTCGCGCTCGGAATTGAGAGGCGGGCCGGCATTAAGATTTCCGGGCGACTGGAATAACTGGGCCTTTATTTCTACTGACGAAAGAAAAAAACTTGTATTTGAAGTTTTTACATTTAGCAACTGGGGTGATATTAATCACTCAAGATTTTTTAGTATCGGGCTTGAAATAAGGTACAGGCCATTTACTGCATTATCCTTATCCTTTGAACCATCATACAACAAAGGAAGAAGGGATTTGCAATATGTTGAAACCCTCGATTTTAAGGGAGAAGACAGGTACATTATTTCTACACTCAACTCAGATATTCTTAGCGCCGATTTCAGGATAAACCTGAGTTTAACACCCGACCTTTCCATCCAATACTGGGGGCAGCCTTTCATTTTTGCCGGTGATTATTCTACATTCAAACGAATTACCGATCCAATGGCTGAAAACTATAATGACCGATTTCATATCTTTAATGGAAACGAAATATTTTATAACAGTAATGATGAGATTTATGAAATTGATGAAAACCGTGATGGAATTATTGATTACAGTTTTGACAATCCTAATTTTAACTTTTTTGAATTCAGGTCGAACCTTGTAGCAAGGTGGGAATATATTCCCGGCTCAACAATATATTTAGTTTGGTCGCAGGGAAGAACAGGTGATAATTCTATTGGAGAATTTAACTTTAGAAGAGATTTAGACGAACTTTATTCAATTGTTCCTCACAATATTTTTTTGATTAAGGTTTCGTACAGGATAAGTATGTAGCTAATTTCATAAAAGCAGAATAGCCATAAAAGCCTTCAGAATTAGATTGTAATTTTGTGTTGATATATTCTGAAATTAAAAAAGAGCGGTTATTGGTCCCGCCGGATAACCAAAGAACATCGTTTGGTTTACGAAGTCAGAAGCGATGTTATTATAATCTATTCATGCAAAGGACACTATGTGAGATAAATACCTTTCTGTACAAATCCGAACATTCTTTTGGTCATTACTGAACAATATATTTTTATTGGCTATCTTTTATTTAATCCTCAACTGTCAGAATTACAATACATTATTTCCGTTGGCACACATTATGATTTCTGTAATTAAAAAGTGCCTAAAATACTTAAAGTTTAAATGTAATAGTCAATAATCAATAGTCAATACAAAAGGATTATGTTTAAAAATTATCTCCTCAGCCTTTACCGGAATATTACAAGAAATAGGTTCTATACAACTTTAAATATCATTGGTTTATCCGTTGGTATTGCTGCTGTAATATTTATTTCACTATATGTACAGGATGAGCTTTCGTATGATAAATACAATACTAAACACGAACGTATTTATCGTATTGAATCTGATTTTACCATCAGCAACAAGCATGACATGTTTGCCATCGTTCCTATTCCAATGGGGCCTGCATTAAAAATTGAGTTTCCGGAAGTAGAAGAATTTGTTAGATTAACTAATATCGGAAACACTCTTTTCAGGTATAACGAAAAAGAATATTACGAAGAAGATTTTTACCTGGCAGATTCTACCATTTTTGATGTATTTACTTATGAATTTTTAATTGGCGATCCGAAAACCGGTTTAACCGAACCTAATACAATTGTTATCACCGAAAAAATTGCTAAAAAATATTTTGGCAAAGACAATCCAATGGGCGAAATAATAACTTCGGGCAGGGGCAGCAATTATAAAGTTACAGGGGTTATTAAAAATTTACCCGGAAATTCACATTTGAAATTTGATGCGCTGATATCAACAGCCACTATTGCCGAAGAAGTAGGAGCAGATGATTTTAACAGTATGGAGCCAGTCAGGTTTTGGAATATTGGCGTTTACACATACCTTCTCCTGAAAGAGAATGCCGGCATGGAAAGCATCCATGAAAAATTCCCTGCTTTTTATGATAAATACATGAAATCTATTGGCGATAGTTTCAATGCAAGCTTTAACCTTTTATCTACTCTTCTTGCTGAAACACATTTTCGCCAGGGACTAAGTGCCGAACAACCAAGTGGTAATATGGCTTACATTTATATTTTTTCGGCAGTTGCTATTTTCATCCTGCTTATAGCGGCAATTAATTATATGAATATGGCTACTGCACGGTCGGCAAACAGGGCAAAGGAAGTTGGTATAAGGAAAGTAGTCGGCGCATACAGAAATCAATTGATTCGGCAGTTTATCAGCGAGTCCGTTGTCTTATCTATTACAGCTTTATTAATTGCAATCCTGATTGTTTCCATGCTCCTTCCCGACTTTAATAATATTGCTGATAAAACCTTAAGTTTCAGCCTTGCTTCAAATCCGGTGATTTTCCTGCAAGCATTAATAATTGCAATATTTGTCGGTTTGGTTTCCGGAAGTTTTCCTGCATTCTATCTTTCATCATTTTTACCTGTGAAGGTATTAAAGGGTAGTATAGGACATAATGGAAGGGGGACCGGTTGGTTGCGAAAGATACTTGTTGTGGTTCAGTTTTTTATTGCAATTGTGATGATAACCGGAACCATAGTGGTTTCCAGTCAATTGAACTTCATGAAAAACAAAGACCTTGGATTTGACAAAGAAAACCTCATTGTAATGGAAATCCAGGATACCGCTTTCAGGAGTAAAGTACAAACCTTTAAAGAAGAGCTTTTGTTAAATCCGAATATTATTTCTGCCACTAACTCAACCGGTGTGCCCGGAAGGATAGAGTGGATACAAGTAATGAAGATAGAGCGGGAAAGTAATATGGAAGACCACGCAGTAATCCTTGCACAAACTGATTATGACTTTACCAAAGTATTGAACCTTGAAATAGTAAAAGGAAGAAATTTTGATAAAAAAATGGGAACCGATGCACAAGAAGCTGTGATAATAAACGAAACAGCAGCAAAGGAATTCGGATGGGAAGATCCGTTGGGTAAGAAGATTCATTACGGCTTCGAACTGGACGGCTCAGGAGGAAGGATGCTTAAAGTTGTTGGTATTGTTAAAGATTTCCACTTCAAATCTCTGCATAACAAAATAGAACCTGTAATTTTCTTTATCAGTGAACGACCCCGTTATTTCCTTACCTGCCGGGTTAATAAAGAAAAAAGAAAAGAAGCCTTAAATTTTATTGAGGCAAAATGGAATGACTTTAATGCAAAACGTCCTTTCGATTATGAATACCTTGATAACAATATGGATGAAATGTATAATGCGGAAGAAAAAATAGGGGTTATTATCAGAATAGCTGCTATTTTAACCATCTTCATCGCCTTGCTGGGCACGCTTGGTTTATCATCATTTATTGCTGAACAAAAAACAAAGGAAATAGGTATCAGAAAGGTAGTAGGCGCTTCGCTTGGCAATATTCTTAAACTACTGTACAAAGAATTTGTGGTTTTAGTATTTATTGCTTTTATACTTGCCATTCCTGTTGCATGGTGGAGGTTAGATATCTGGTTAAACACAAGTTTTATATACCATCAGACATTACAATGGACCTATTTCCTCTTTGCAGGATTAATAGCTATTATTATCGGGATAGCAACCATTAGCTATTATATCATCAGAGCGGCTTCCGCGAATCCGGTGGATGCGATGAAGTATGAGTAATACCAAAGACCTTCCAGCGTTTAAAGCAAGGGAATTTCAGGGCGGAATCCCGAAAGTTTTCGGGATGGAAGAGTCTGAAGGAAGGCACATTCTCCTGACCACTGCCAGTGCTTATGCCTTCGCTCAGTGGTCTGACGAATGTACCATCTACTTAAATGCCTTCTCAAGTAATCCGTCCCCTTTTAATGAAAGCCGCTCGAAATAATCAGGAATATCCTTACCTGTCAATTTATCTACATACAACTTTGCAAGGTATTGGCCTAACATGAACCCTTGCCCCCTTAAACCTATAAACAATCCCAAATCAGTATCTATAACCATCCTTGGTTCAACATAATAACCTGCCCATACCGCCTGGAAACCGACTGAAGAAAGCTCAGGGATCCAGTTAATAAAAACCTCGGAAACAATTTCATTGAATTCCTTAGAGTTTATTTTTAAATTCTTATCTGTTTCATAAGGCTCAACGGCAGGCGAAGCACAACCGATGATTTGTCCGGTTTCTGCCAATTGCTGTCCATAAACGGCTGTAAATCCTTTATATCTCCTCCTGTCGATAATCATAGGCAATGGGACTCCGTTATGACCCATCATCGGCAGTCTGCGGGTAATGAATGCCTGGTGTTTTACCGGATAGATACCTGTTTCCAAACCAAGCATTCTGGCAAACTTATCGCCCTCAGGTCCTAATGCATTAATAAATACTTCCGTTTCAAATTCAATGTATTTCTTTTCGTGGTTTATAACAAGGACAAAGTATTTATTCCCATTCTTCCTGATGTCTATCATTTTGCAATCTTCAAGCACCTTTCCGCCATTTTTTATACCAATCCTTCTGACAAGGTCAATAACTTTTCCCGGAGTAGCCTGCCAGCAGTTTTTTGTTATCAATGCAGAAAGATAAGTATCGAGCTTAGGATTGATATGCGAAGAGATTTTATTTCTGAAATCCTTTGGTTCTATCATATAGGCATCCGACCATGCCATTGACTCTTCCAATGCCTGATACATCGCTTCATCATGCGCAAATGTTACATAGTTGATCAGCCTGAAGTCGATATTTTTTATTTCCTGAAGCTCTTTGAATATTTCGAGGTTCTGCGTTGCAATATCCGAAAGCTCGGGCAAGCTGAAGTTGGGCCTGCCACCGGCGATATTTCTCCATGAAGCACCACGACCATAATTGAATAAGACCGATTTTAATCCGGCTTCTGCCAGATACCTGAACAATGCCGACCCGCCAATACCACCACCGGCAACCAGGGCTTTAACTTTTATCCTTTGAACCTGATCTCCATTGGTTGAAACAATAATATTTTCATGAACATCTTTCGGATAGAGATCACCCATGCTGATCTGGTTTGACAAGGGACCGCGTGGTGTAGCTTCGCCAACGATAGAAATACCATTAGCCCTGATGGTTTGCTTCAATCTCGGGATACATCTCTTCCCGCGGCAAGCTCCCATTCCAAGCCGTGTGGTGTGCTTTATCTCATCCACCGAAATAAATTTTCTGTCGCCGATTACATCGAGGATTTCATCTAATTTTACATCATCGCAATGGCAAATATAAGTTTCCGATTCTATCTCCCCTGCCTTTTTGTATTCTATTTTTTCCGGATAATTATCCTTAATAATAAATCCTCTGACAGTCATTAAATCTTCACCTTTCAAATCAACTGACTGAACTCTGGCAATATTGGTTTTGTTTTTTTTCTTTAAAATTTTACTAATAATGCCTTCTCCAAGAATTTTACCGTTATTATCCACAAGATAAACTCTTTCACCTTCATTAGCCTCATATTCAATAGGTAGGAAAAGCCATTCTTTTTTGAGGTTATAGCCAAAGATTGCCAAACCCGGGCATTGATATACACATTCCATACATCCCACACATTTTTCAAAATCTAAATGCGGTGCCGTACTGGTTGAAGTCTTGGTAATAGCGCCGTGTGGACAGTCAAATTCGCACGGATTGCAGGCAAATCCATGCAAACAATCGATCAGGACAAAAGGCTTTTTAAGTGCCCTTTCTGCCGAAGGTTTAAAAGGCTCTTCAATAACTCTGACCGGGTGTTGCTGAGAGTCGATATATTCTTTTGATGTCGAAAGAAACTGGTTGTAGTCATAAGGCTTGTCCATCTCCTGAAGGATTTCGAAAGCCACCTGCTTTCCTCTTAATACAGCGCTTGTCCCTTCACCGATACGGATAGAGTCACCTGCGCCATAGCACTTCCTCCCAAAGATATCATTGCCCTTGATCAATAACTGGTCATCCGCAACAAGCCCTGTACAAATATTAATAGCGTCAATTCCGTCAATTACCTTTTCTGTACCCGGGATAGGCTGAAAGTTTTCACATTCTGCCACAACCGCACCTTTAATTCCTGTATTATCTTCATTTGGGATGGCTTTTAAAAGGATATGCGATAAAATAACCGGAATGCCTAATCTTCTTACCCTGTTAGCCTGTACAGGGAATCCCCCCTCAACAGACTGAGCCTCTATAATTGCTTTCACATTGGCGCCCGCCTGCATCAATTGGTAAGAAGTCAGATAGCCGATGTTTCCCGCACCAACTGTTAAAACATTTTTTCCAAGTAATGTAAATTCGTTGTTCATCATTTTCTGAACAACCGCAGCCGTGTAAACACCCGGAAGGTCATCGTTTTCAAAGGCTGGCACAAAAGGTACGGCTCCGGTGGCAACAACTAAGTATTCGGTATCAACATAGTATATTTCATTTGTTGTTATATTTTTTACTGCCAGCCGGTTTCCCTCAAGAATATCCCACACGGTCGAATCAAGGAAAATGCCGGTATGATCATCGCCGGCAAGTGTTTTTGCAATATCAAAACCTCTCATACCTCCAAATTTCTTTTCTTTCTCGAAAAAGAAGAACTGGTGTGTCTGCATAGTAAACTGTCCGCCGATCTTGTCATTATTGTCGATGACAATATTGTTGATGTTGTGTTTATTAAGCTCTTCGCGTGCAGCTAACCCGGATGGTCCTGCACCAATAATAGCTACCGTAGTTTTAAAGACATTTATTGGTTTTTCCTTTTCCATTTTAACAGGCGCCGGAGTATAATCCACGGGTATTTCCCGAACTTCTTTAATGTCATCAACTTTTGTAATGCAGATCCTTTTCACTTCGCCGTCAACTAACATTTCACATGCACCACATTTGCCAATTCCACACTCCAGGCTGCGGTTCCGATTCTGTAAACTATGGCTGTGAACAGGAAAGCCCGATTGGTGCAATGCTGCAGCTATGGTAAATCCTTTTTGCCCTTTTATGGTTTTGCCCTTGAAAATAAAAGTAACCTCGTCCGTTTTTTGGATTTCAAGTATTGGGTGTTTTTCTATTTTGAACATATTATATGCAGATTATTGAACGACAAATTTAAAAAATAAAAAGATTATGAACTCAACGCTTTCGTTTTGAATTTTGTTATTTTTTATTTGATCCTGAAGCTTCTTGACTGCGTTTTCCTTGTGCGGGGGAGCTAGGAATCCGCTGGTTATTGAGTGCTGCCGTTTTACTGTTGATAGTGGTTTTTCGACAAAGGATTCCTTATACCGAGGTTTCGGTACGCACTTGCTTTCCACAAGGGCACCAATGACAGGGGGGAGTTTCGGAATGACAAGAGGGCGCTTTTTTTTATTTCCAACTCTTCAATATTTGATTATTTTTCCCGAAAGGATTTTACTTTCTGTTTGTATTTTAATTATATATAATCCCGGCGCAAAACTTGAAATATCAAATGTTTTTTCGCTCTTATCCTTAACAAATAAATATTGCTTTAGAAGTTGTCCATTAATATTTACTATTGATATTATGGCGTCCTCATCACTTTCAATATTGATATAGCTTGTAGCAGGATTAGGATATATTTTTATTTTAGGATCAATTTCAATTTTTTCAATACCGGTATTGTTATAAATGATTTTAGCAATAAAAATATCATAGTGAAAACCGGTTGTGGTTAATATTGTGTCACCAAAAATTTGTGTTTGATAGAAAGCCCCTGTTACATATACATCACGTCTTTTATCAATTATACATTCATTACGATAATAATTTCCGGTTTGTATAATATCTAACAACTGGCCTGTGTTTGAAAATTGGAAAATATGAGATGTTTGTTCCAATAATAAAGTATCTTCTATTAATGCTTCATCCTGGAAATTACATGAAACATATATAAAATCATTATCAGTAACAATGCTCTTGCAATGATCAAATCCGGCACTACCATAAGTTTTTATCAATAATAATTTTCCTGAACTGTCATATTTTGCGACGTATATGTCAAATTCCCCGTTTGAAACAACCGTATCATTACCAAAGAAGGCAGTACCTCCAAATATACCTGTAATATATATATTATCAGAATCGTCTGTTGTAATTGAAGAACCGTAAGCTCCCCAATCACCGCCGGCTTGCTGTATCCATACTAAATTACCGGAATTATTGTATTTGGCAATGAAAATATCCTGAAACCCGAGAGAAAATAATAATGTGTCGTTAAAAACAGCAGTATCTTCAAAGTATCCTGTAAGACAAATATTATCGCTGTTGTCAGAAATAATGGAGAGACCTAAATCAGTACCTTTCCCACCTGAATGTTGTACCCATTTCACATTTCCCGTGTTATCAAGTTTTGCTAAAAAAATATCATAATCACCATAAGAGATAAGTGTCGTATCGCCAAAATTTACCGTATCCTGGAAAGCACCTGAAAGATAAATATTGTTATAGCTGTCAGTCGCTATTGTATATCCCTGGTCGCTTTCGATACCTCCGATTTGTTTTACCCAGTTAAGGTTACCGTCTGTGCTTTGATCTGTGATAAAAAGATCATAATAACCTTTAGATATTAAAGTTGTGTCCTCAAAATAAGCAGTATCACTAAAAAAGCCGGTTGTATATATATGGGCGTTATTGTGTGTAATAAACATACTCCTGACATAATCATTTCCTCCAAATTGTTTTACCCAAATAAAATTGCTCTCTTTATCATATTTTGAAATATACATATTGGATAAACCATTTGAGATTAATACTGTATCGCCAATAAAACAAGTATCGGCAAATACACCCGTATTGTAAATATAATCATCATCACTTGTAATGGAACAACCTATTTCTTCGCTGTTTCCTCCTTCCTGTTTTATCCATTCGATACGGGAATTTTGAGCATTAACAAAGTTAAGTGTGAAGAAAAAAGCTATAGCTAATTTTATTATTTTCATAGTTTAAAATTTTATTATAATATTGTAAAAGTAATAATAATTTAGATTCCGGGACATTCCGATGACCGAAGGAAACGACACGAAGTCCATACGGATTCACTTTGTATCATTAGTACGTCTGTATCCGTTTAGGAAGCGCAGTGAGAAATTCCCTGTCTTTTGCGTACACGGGTTCTTTTACTTCAATATTATTATTTTACCTCTTTCAATTGCGTTTAAACCGCTTTGCAGGCAATAAAAATACGTGCCGCCTGACACCTCTCTAATATCCCATACTGTCTTTTCGTTTTTTATTGGCAATTCTGCCATCATCTGACCGAAAATGTTTGTTATTTGTATAGCCGGGGGATTTCTCACGCTTACGCTTTGGCCTGCCCAACAGTTCGAAATGACAGAGGACGAAAACTCAAACACCACATAATCCGTTGCAGGGTTGGGGTAAACTTTTATAGCATTGTCTGTTGTTTGTGTGTTAATTATATTAGTACTCGTATCTTCTATCTCAAAAACCCAATAATCCTCTTTATACCCATGCAGGTTACACGAAACATCATAAGAATTATTATCTGCCCAACCGGCTACCACCCAGTTATTATCACTTTTTTTTATAGTACCCCAAATAATTCCTTCATTGCCATATCCTCCAAAACATTCCTGCCACAGAAGTTCTCCTTCTGTACTTAGTTTAACAATCCAAATGTCAGAATTTCCGCTCCAGGAGTTATTACCGGATACGTCACCACCATGAGAAAGTGTTGATCCAAATATAATAAAACCACCATCATCTGTTTGGTGTAAATCACCTGTAAATTCCCAGTCACCACCTCCAAGACACCTTTGCCAGATAATGTTTCCTTCTGTATCAATCCTTACTGCCCAGATATCTTCACCTTCACCACCATGAAATCCAGATACATCCTGGTCGTTTGAGTTTGTTACTCCTAAAAAAATATACCCATCTAAAAGTTCAATAATTCCTCTTGAACCAGAATCAAAATCACTTCCTCCATAGAGTTTTTGCCACTCAATATTCATATTATTGTCTAACTTAACTACCCATATATCAAGCATTCCACCGTGATATGTACCTTCTACCATTCCTTCTGTTGATGATGCTCCACAGGTGAAAAAAAATCCACCATCCTGTGTTTCTATTGCATCGTAAACATTGTTATGCAATTCGTTGCCGAAAACAGCACTTTTTAGTATTTCTCCGTAGGGAGAGATCACAAAAAGCCATGCATCATAAGCATGATAATGAGCAGGTAAATCTCCATCATCTGAGGTTGAACTGCATGAAATCAATAGATTACCATTGTTTAGTAATTTAATATTTGTAAAATCTTCTCTTCCACTTCCACCGTAACATTTTTCCCAGATAATTTCTCCATCCTGATCAATTTTTACTACCCAAACATCGTAATCTCCATGATTACCTGACTGAACATCACCATCATATGAACTTACTGCTCCACATATATAAAAGTTCCCATCAGTTGCCTGTATTATCTTGCCTTCCATATCATAAGAACTTCCTCCATAACTTCTTTCCCACAAAATATTACCTATACTATCAATTCTCGCTAACCAAATATCTTTATTACCATGCAAAAATGATACATCTCCGTCCTGAGAACCGGTTTTACCTGAAATTAAATATCCATTTGCCTGATATTCACAAATATCGTAGGCAACATCTTTTTCACTTCCTCCATAACATCCTTGCCACTGTATAGACATATTGCTTTGAGAAAATGAAAGGTGAAAGATAAAGAGAATAAAGATAAAAGTACAGATCAAATGAAGATATTTAAATGTTATTGTTTTCATCGTTAATACTTTTTTGATAAGAAAAAACAGGTGGCGGCTTTCACCGCTCACCTGCTAATAAAAAAAATTTATTTAACTATCAATTTACCGGTACGCTGTAAATTTCCACATATTAATGTATAGTAATAAATACCGGCTTTGTAGCTCCGTGTATCTAATATATATTGCCCTTTTTGTTGGACAACATCAATTTGTTGAACAATCTTACCTGAATTATCGGTTATTTCAATTTTTCCTTCTGTTTCTGTTAAAGGTAAGGTATAATCAAAGGCTGCCCACGCACTTACAGGATTAGGCTCGGCAATAATATCCAAACCTTTTGCTTTTGCCAGATCACCCATATCAATCGTACTGCTTTTCAACTGTATGTTTTCGGGTAGATTGGGACAATTGCAATAATCATAATCGTAAGCGAATTCCAAAATCCCCTGTGCCGAAGTTTTAGCGCTGCCGTAACCATATTCAGCGAGGTTCACAATGCTTGCCAACTCTGTTTCATTTAATTCGAATATTGTCCTACCTTGCTGATCAAGGTTCATCACTAACTGCATAAATGATTTATAATCATTATACTCCAATAATTCATCACCTGATAATTCATATAAAGCCGGCAACATATCCAGTAAACTTTGAGCAGAACTATAATCACCTTCCGTAATATAGGTTTCGATTATTTGCTTATCCATTTCAATACCGCTGATATTATCAAGCCAGTTTCGCAACTCTTCAATATCAGTTTCTTCCTCATTTAATATGCTGCGGATTATATCCTGTGCAGCGCCTATCATTTTTGCATGATGCGTTGCCATTTCCGATAACAATATTGTTTTATAAGAAATTCCATTTGCCAATTGCTTTAAAATATCTATCATATATTGCGGTAAAGGTTGTTGCTTATTTTCTAGGTAACTTATTAATTCCTCTTTACGCAATTCATCGGGATTGGCTGATAAAATCTCAAACAGAACAGATTCCGGCAACACCTCAGTTTTGTCGGCTGCAATCATCAAAACCTCTTTTGATAAATGAGGCGATTTACCCAAAAGTTCAGCTCTCAATTCCCACATATCATCGGGCCAGCTGGTTGCCACATCTGATTTAAGCGCCTCGGTATTTCCACCGTCTAATAAGCTTGTATATAATGCCTGTACACCGTTATAGTCATTAAAACTTTGAAGGTAATCAGCTTCTTTTGCTTGTTTTTCAGGTTCTGTTAATGCAATCCTCCCTTCTGTTCCACCTCCCCCGCCATAATGAGAAGGACAGGTGTTTTCATCATTAAGAGCCTCAGTATATACACATTGTGAATGATTACTTAAAATTTCATCCGGTTCATTTTCATTATAAAAATAGATGATAGGTTCAGTATAATCGTTTTGGAATTGTACTTGTGCATTTGAACTTAAGGTATTACCAGAAGGATTATCATACCATCCCATATAACCACCAACTATTGAATTATCAGCCACATAAAAATCGTAGTTGTTGTTGGTATTTTGATTACAATAATATGTAATTCCAGTTTCGGCTTGTCCACTCTCAGGTCTATTATATCCTTCCGCCTGGTTACCCACACTTACACCAGTAAATTCGTTACGGTAAATAACATCACTTTCAGAGGGGCAATCGGTAACCCTTATACCTATATAGTTGCCCAAAGGTGCACCGGTAGCTTTGGTAAAGTAGTTTTCCTCAATGGCAAAACCGGTACATTGGTTTAAGTCAATTCCGTAACCGGCGGATTGTTTGCCTTCGCCCTCGCATTCTTCCTCCTCAGCGGGATTTTCTTCAATATAGAAATTACTGAACAGTACGGTGGCGTTGTCAACATTATTTAACTGAATTCCATAGCTGTTATTCAAGAAGTTAGCATCAGAGACATAAATTGTACGTGTCCCGGAAGAATGGTTATTAATTGCCTTCTTAAAATATGTAAAGGTGCATTTGTCAAGGTCTTCCTCCGGGCAGGGTGCTTGCTGCGAATTGCAAATCGCTTTAACAGTAAATCCTGCGCCATAGGCATTAATGCCATGACCTGACGGATCGGCGGTTTTATTATTTACGAAAGTACACCCGTAAAAATCAATACCGTTTACATCAAAAAGATGTACATGTGAAAACCACCATGGCTCGCCAAGGTAATCTGTGTTAATATCAAAAGTACAGTTTTTAAGGAAACTTAGGTTTTCTGCAGGCCTCAAATGTTCGCAAGTAACAGGATTAACAGTAAAATTCTGATATTTCCAGAACCGTATCGCCCATTTGTTGTTCTTGAAGTAAGCGTCTTGTACTTGAGGGTCGCCTCCATAAGGAACCTGAATAATACCGCCTGCTTTGGCATCATCAAAATCTCCTTCTGCGTTTAAATCTCTTGCTCCAAGCAGCACGCCAATTTCGGCGTGTTCAATTGTCGCGCCGTTTTGTAATATTATTTTTCCCTGGTACATTTCTCCCTGGCATTCGTATTGACTTTTAGTAAAATCCCCCCACACTTCAACCCCTGCCCACATTTGGCCACATGGTGCTGTACAGGTTGCTCCGTCAAGGATTAATTTTCCACCGGGTTCGATGATGATTTTTGAGTCTTCTTCGAAATAAAGAGTGCCGCCTTCAAATGTAATCGTCGTACCCGATTCAATAATCAGATTTCCTATGAAATAATGATTATCCTCCAACTCATATCCATCTTGCAAATAACAATCCGAAAAATGGTAATGAATAGGCATTCCATTTGAAGATGAGAAAATCATAAGTTCACGTTCGTTTGAATAATCACTTGTACCATATTGATTTGATGATTTCGCAGCAAAATAGTATTTTGAGCAATCCTGAAATCCTTCAAGTTCCATGTTTGTTGAACTACCCATACTGATTGGAGAATTACCCTGCATTAAACCAGTCCCGGTATATGGTTCCCCGGAATCAGTATCATAATATAACAAGTTATTTGTTCCTCCTGAATTATTTATTACAACTTTTACCGTATTATTTTCTTGAGGAAAAGTATGTAATACAGGTGGATCAGGTTCTTTATTTATTCCAATATATAAAACATCGGTGTGATCATAACCATCAGTATCATGTCCAGTTACCTTTAAAATACCATATATTTGACCCTGTTCATTTCTTGTGAATGTCATATCTTCCGGAAGATTAGGTGCAATAAAAGTCCAATATGTCCACATAGGTCCAGTGGTATTTGTAAAATCAACATAAGTATATTCCCCTTCAGAGCTAGTAAGTTTTATCTCTAAATTCCATTCCTCAATTTCATCACCTAAAGGGTCCATATCATAAAAGTGAGCCTCGTAATCTAGCAAATCTCCTTCGGAAAAAGAATTAACCCCTGAAGTAATTTCAATATAATCTTCAATTCCAGGTGTACCCTTATAATTATAATAAACCCAATGCTCTTGTACATATGTATTTGACCAATCTGCTAGCCGAAAAACAATATCTATTCGATTCAATCCTAAATTTATAACTCCACCTATAGTGCCTGAAATTGTTACTGTACGACCATCTCCGTAATAAGTTAATGTAAATTCGTCCTCAGGTTCAACAGAGGTAATCCATGGCTCACACCAAAATAAATAATCAGTATCAATAAAATATGTATTAGTTGTACTTAAAACATATATCGCATCAAAAGAGAATTCAATTTGATCACCATCCCATACATCTCCTAAATGCTGATAATCAGGATCAAATATAAAAGGATCTGTTTCTGGTTGTGCTTTTGCACTAAAATTCACAGATATAAATAATAAAAGTATTACTATTTTAAAAAATAAAGTTTTCATATTTAATAGGTTTTAATTAATAAAATAAATAAATTCAAAGGTTTCAGCCGGTTTAACATTTTGGTTTTTCTTTGGTTAATTCTGGCTTGTTTTTGTTTAATTAAAAAACTTAAAAAAATGAAAAAGATAAAGTTTTAAAACGAAAAGTATGCTTTTCGTATATTGGCAAATATAACTTAGCGTCAATGAAATTCGGTTGTGTTTGAGGGGGGGGGGTAATATGTTGATAATAAACTATGTACGGCATAACGGAATGGTTAATTACATTTAAGCTAAAAATTCTATTTATAAATGTAAGTAACAAATTCATATTATCAATATCAAATCAGTTTACGGCAGTAAAAAATCAGTTTCCGGTAAAGAAAATTTATCTTCAGTAGTTAATTCTATAAAATGTAAAAAGGTTACCCTCATTTTTTGACTTTTTATTAACAAAATTGTTAAGTCGCTTATAATCAGTTAGAAAAATTTATATAATTATGTGTAAACATCATCTTTCTCCAACCGGAAAAGTTAATAATCCATTATTGTTCGTATTTGTACAAAAATTGAACGCTGTCGAACATTGTTAATAAATGTTAAAACATTCACCTCTTTTAACCTTCTGTTAATCTGATTTTTAAAATTAATGGCATAAATTTGGAGAATCAGGATAATACGCAGGATTATGGTGATTTAATAATAAGTGCACTCTAAAAAAACTAAGTTTCGGGAATAATCAATTGACAGATTATGGGAATGGATAAAGTAATAGAAAAGAAAAAATGGACCACGAAGAAAATATTAAATATCGCGGGGATCAGCATTTTTGTGATATTTATTCTATACCTCCTTTTCATCAGAGATAAGAGAAGTAAACTGTATGTCGATAAATCACAGATCACCGTAGCAACTGTTCTCGCTGATAAATTCCAGGAATTCATCCCGGTTGACGGCGTGGTTTTTCCGAGGAATACCATTTATATTGACGCGGTTCAGGGCGGTATTGTAGAAAAGGTTTATGTTGAAGACGGAGCCTTGTTGAAAAAAGGTGATACCATCCTAAAACTTTCCAATGCTAATATGGAACTTAGTTTTATGGAGCAGGAAACAAGGATTTATGAAGCCATTAATAATCTGCAAAACACTAAGATTGGTCTGGAGCAAAACAAATTTATCAGGCAGAAAGAAATTGTTCAGCTTGAGTATGAAATAGACATGACAAACCGCGATTTTGAGAGGAAGAAAAAATTATACAACGAAAACGTGATTTCCATTAAAGAGTTCGAAGATGCGAAACGGGAGTATGATTTTACAGTTAAACAACTGCACATTTCTCTTCAGTTAAAGAAGCTCGATTCGGTCTCAGCCGTTAATCGTACTCGCCAGCTCAATACCACGATGGACAGGATGGGAAATAATCTTAAACTATTGCGAACCAATCTTGAAAATCTTTATATTAAGTCACCCACTGATGGACAGTTATCATCATTCAGTGCAGAGATAGGTGAAACAAAATCTGCCGGGGAACATCTGGGACAGATCGACATGAAGGATGGATTTAAATTAAGGGCAAACATTGATGAACGATATATCTCAAGAGTGTTTATCGGACAGGATGCGGAATTTGATTTTGCCGGGAAAACGTATTTCCTGAATATCGGTAAAATTTATACTGACGTTACTAACGGTTCATTCCAGGTGGATCTGTTTTTTGACGGGGAGGAACCCGGTCAGATCAAACGGGGTCAGACACTTCAGCTCAGACTCAAGTTCAGCAGTGCGCAGGATGCAATTATTGTTAAGCGCGGAGGCTTTTTTCAGGAAACCGGCGGTAACTGGATTTACATAGTTGATGCAACAGAAGATTTTGCTACAAAACGTAAAATCAGGATTGGCAGACAGAATACAAATTTCTATGAAGTCATGGAAGGATTGGAACCGGGCGAAAAAGTAGTAATATCATCTTATGATGCTTTTGGCGGGAAAGATAAGCTGGTTTTTAAATAGCGTGGTGCGTGGAGCATGGAGCAGGGCGAATGCACAACGCTCCAAGCACCACGCTCCCTGCTCCAAGCAAATAATAACATAATCTTAAATATATAATCATGATTAAAACAGAAAACCTAACAAAAATTTTCAGAACAGATGAAGTGGAAACCACTGCATTAAACAAAGTAACTTTTGAAGTTAAACAGGGCGAATTTGTTGCGATAATGGGTCCTTCGGGATGTGGCAAATCAACCTTGTTAAACATTTTAGGATTGCTTGATAATCCTTCTGACGGTACATACTATTTTTTCGACAATGAAGTATCGAAGCTTTCCGAAAAACAAAGAGCAAAATTCAGAAAAGGGAATATCGGCTTTGTTTTTCAGAACTTTAACCTCATTGATGAGTTAACTGTTTTCGAAAATGTCGAGTTGCCGCTTATTTATCTCGGGATGAAATCATCCGAAAGGAAAAAACAGGTGGAAGAGGTGCTTGAGCAAATGAAAATCATTCACCGTAAAAAGCACTTCCCATTACAATTATCGGGCGGGCAGCAACAGAGGGTTGCCGTTGCCAGGGCTGTGGTAGCCAACCCGAAACTTATACTTGCCGATGAGCCTACTGGAAATCTTGATTCAGCCCACGGTGAAGAGGTTATGAATCTATTGGAAGAATTAAACCAGAAGGGAACTACCCTGATAATTGTTACACACTCACAGCGAGATGCCGATTATGGTCAGAGAATTGTGCGTTTGTTCGATGGTCAAATTATTAATGAAAATATTAAAAGTAAAACTAATACTGTAAAAATCTAAAAACACAACAACTATGAAAAAAATTATTATTATCGCCACCATGATGGCAGTGCTACCGTTCTGCATAATTGCACAGGAGAAAGACAAAGAAGCCATTAAAAAAGTTATTCAAACATCTTATGTTGACGGATTACAGAACAAAGGGCCTGTATCTGACATTGACAAGGGTTTCCATCCCGGATTTAATTTACTGGGATTAAGAAATGATGACCTTACCAAATGGCCAATCTATAGTTGGGTTAAGTATCATGAAAAAGAACTTAATGAAGACCCGACACCACCAAAAGAAGATGAAGTAGTTACATGTAAATATCCAATGATTGATATAACCGGGACAGCAGCTATCGCTAAAATTGAATTATTCAAAGGAGGAAAGAAAATTTTTACGGATTACTTATCATTATACAAATTTGAGGATGGATGGAAAATCGTCAGTAAGATTTATTTCAGACACGAGGAGAAGAAATAGACCATGGATGCCGGTTGCTTTGTTTATCCTATAACCATTAACTAATAACAATTAACCGTTAACATATAACTCTTAACATATAACTTAAAAACCATGAGAGAAGTAGTAATATTAATTCCCGAAATCGAACCCGAACAAAATGTTGAAATTGAAGTAAACATTAACGGGAGAAAGAGAACTATACGTTACAAGGTTGAATTGCTAAACTGGGAAAGTCACGATGTTCCTCCTAATGATAAAGTAACTGTTTTAAAGCATTTCATAAAGGAAAAGGAAAAAGACTGGGAACTTGTGGAAATCGGAGCACCTGACGATGGAAACATTCCATTGGTCTTCAGAAAGAAGATGTTTTAAGATAGTTTGAAATCAATTATCACCAAGTGAATTTTTATACAATCTCTTTTTGCATATTCTACCCTCAATTATATCAAAGTTCATCCGAGAACAAATCCTGTAGAAGCTTTAAAATATGAATAAACAAATGGTTTTGTAACGAATATTAATTAAATGCTTAAAAATTATATCATAATTGCTTTTAGAAATCTGCTGCGGCAAAAGGGATACTCAATTATAAACATTTCAGGCCTTGCCATAGGTTTAGCTGCATTTATACTAATTGTTTTGCATGTTGTCAATGAGTTAAATTATGATAAATTTCATGAAAAAGCAGACAGGATTTACCGTGTTTGTGTGAATGGAATGGTCGCTGGCGATGTCCTGAATGTAGCCGTATCAGCTGCTCCTACAGCTGAAGCAATGGTCAGGGATATTCCTGAAATTTTAAATGCAACCCGGATTGATGAATTTTCTCAAACAGTTCATTTTGTTTATGAAGACCGGAAATTTTTTCAGGATGGATTGCTTTATGTTGATTCAACGTTTTTTGATATTTTTTCATTTGATTTAATAAGGGGAAATCCAAAAACAGCCCTGGTTAAGCCGTATAGCCTTGTTTTAACGAAAAGTACTGCCGAGAAATATTTCGGACATGAAGATCCGATTGGTAAGACGATAAGAGTAAATGATAAAAGAAACTACACCGTAACAGCTATCGTTGCCGATCCGCCTGAAAATTCACATTTTGGTTTTCGGGTTCTGGCTTCTTTTACCTCGCAGATAAAAACAAATGGTAAAGAAGCCTATGAAAACTGGGGTTCACTCGGTTTGTATACGTATGTATTATTAGCTAAAGGAGCCAATCCGGATGAGGTAGAAAAAAGATTTCCTGAAATGTATTTACAATACATGGAAGATCTGACTAAGCTTGAAAATATAAAATTCGAACCTTATTTACAGCCAATAACAAAAATTCACCTGCACTCAAACCTGATGGCTGAAATAGAGACTAATAGTGATATCAGCTACATTTACACCTTTTTGGCAGTAGCTATTTTTATTCTATTAATTGCCTGCATTAATTTCATGAACCTGTCCACAGCCCGCTCCATGAAACGGGCACGGGAGGTCGGACTAAGAAAAGTTGTTGGAGCTTACCGTAAACAACTTATTTTCCAGTTTATAGGCGAATCTCTGATTTTAAGTTTTATCGGGTTGATTTTTGCCCTGATTCTCGTTGAAATTGTTTTGCCTGTATTTAATCAATTGCTCGAGCAAGAATTGAAGCTGGATTTATTTCGAAATGCAAATGTATTTGCACTATTGATTGGTCTTGCAATAATTGTAGGATTTATTGCAGGAAGCTATCCGGCATTTTATTTGTCAGCATTCCAGCCAATTAAAGTACTAAAAGGAACATTTACAAAAAGTGCAAAAAGATCTCCGGTACGAAATGTTTTGGTAATTATTCAGTTTACTATTTCGGTTTTCTTAATAATTAGTACCGGGTTTGTTTATAATCAATTGAGTTTCTTAAGGCAGAAAAAACTGGGATTTAACAAAGAGAATATGATCATTATCCCTTTAAGGGGAGACCGATTAAGAGATAAATCTGAAGTTTTTAAATCTGAATTTTTAAATCTCTCTTGTGTCTCTGCAGTTTCTACATCCCGTTTTGTCCCCGGCCGGGATATGGATGGTACTGGTTATGTTCCTGAAGGATATGATGAAAACAATCCAATTATCATTTTTACCAATATAGTGGATCATGATTACATCAGTACTATGGAAATGCAAATTATTGAGGGTCGTGAGTTTTCACGAGAATATACTACAGACAGTTCAGCGGTCATAATAAATGAAACCCTGGTAAAAAAATTGGGATGGGATGAACCGGTCGGTAAAAAAATATCTGGTTTTAATAATTTAGATATTTTCGATCTTCATGTAGTTGGTGTTGTTCAGGATTTTCATTTTCGCTCATTACATGATGTAGTTGAACCCAGCCTTATTTTCATTTCTCCTGATCACGCCAGAAATTTAAATATCCGGTTACATGCCGGCAATGTTCAGCAACAAATATCGATAATAAGGGAAAAATGGGAGGAGATTGAAAAATCAATACCATTTGATTATTATTTTTTGCATGAAGATTTTAACAGTCAATACAAAGCCGAACAAAGGATTGGTGAAATATTTATCTACTTTACAGTTATTGCAATATTTATTGCCTGTCTTGGATTATTTGGTCTGGCTTCGTACAATGCAGAACAAAAAACCAAGGAGATCGGCATACGCAAAGCTTTGGGCTCATCTGTTCAAAGAATTGTTTTTATGCTCTCCAAACAGTTTACTAAATGGATTTTCATAGCAAATATAATCGCCTGGCCGGTGGCTTGGTATTTCATAAGTAACTGGTTGGGCAATTTTGCCTATAACATCGAAATTTTGGATTACTGGTGGATCTTTGTTGTTTCTGCGTTACTCTCGATATTCATTGCTATTTTAACAGTTACGTATCAGGCAATAAAAACCGCACTGACCAATCCGGTGGATGCTTTGAAATATGAATAACTTACAATTTTAAATTCTCAAAGATATTCTCTGTTTTTGTTCAGGAATTCCAATTAAGGAGCAAATAAAGGCAAGTCGTTCCGGCAATTTATCAGCGAATCAATTATTATTGTCGTACACCCGAGAAGACTTAAAATCACTCATTCCTCAACCCCACAATTAGATTTCCTTTCATGATTTGTTTAACAGGCATATAAATCCATAGTAATCCGCTACAAAAAACAAGAGCGGTCAATAAGAGCAAAAATAAGCCGGGTATTGTAAATGCAGGAGATAAAATCGAAGGTAAAATTCCTATGATAGCAGACAGAATTCCGATTAACATTCCTGCGGAAAGCAACACCAGGTTTTCATAAAATACCAACCAAAATACTTGCTTTTTTTCATAACCAATGGCTAATAAAATTGCCAGTTCCTGTTTACGGTCCAACATATTTCTTAGCAATACGATTCCCAATCCCACGGTTCCGATAATGACACCTAATCCACCGAGTGCCATAAAGACGGAGAGATAAGTATTGGTAACTGAATTGAATTCGGCTAACCGTTCTGATGTAAGCGACATATCAATTCCAAGGTCCTGTAGCTGATTTTGAATAAGTTCTGACACCTCTGCTTCATCTGACTTCGGAGCATCGATTAACATTACTTTTGATCCGGCCACCGAAGGAAAATGTTTTTTGAAATTATCTTTTGAAATCAAAATATTCCCTTGAAAGATGGAATTATTCAACCCGCCTGTTAGCAGCAATTTTATTTCTTCACCATGTTCGTTAAAGTAAAGCAACGTATCACCTACTTTTTTCATAAGGCCCCAGGTAATCACTGTTTGATCGGCATAAGCCGGAATTACATTGTTTTGATATGCCGCCTCCAGCCCCAGCCATGGATTACTTTTGTCAATCTCATTTAAAAGTCTTGCAAATGAAAAAACCTGCTTTACATCGAATCGTTGAGGATCAATGCCCAATATCCTGGGCTGTTGCACCTGGTTCAGGTTTAAACAACTGGCATCATCACCATCCAGGGTAAAAAGTTGTTCAAATTCCACTCTGTTTAAACTTTCTTCATTGTCGAGGCCCAGTTTGGTTTTGCCGGTTTCTGAATTCAAGTCATAGATGACAGGTAATGATGTTTCAGCCCAAAACAAAAACCCTCCGGTTCCGGATTGCCTGTTGTTTTCAACACCATAAAACGTTTTTCGATTGGCTCCGGTAATGATAATAGTAAAAACTCCGAGTGCAAGCAAAGTAACCGTTGTAATGCTCCGTGCCTTATTGCGTCCGGCATTGGTTAGCGAAAGCATAAAAAGGCTTTGAACAGTTTTTGATTTTCGGTTGAGGCTCATAAGTAAACTCACAACAGAGACACTTCCCAGTAAGAACAATGCGCCTGCCGTCATAAACATCATGGCATTTTGATCTGCCGAATTTATAACAGCATAAACACTTAGAACAATTGCCCCAAAAATCCCGAGAATTATCAAAATTTTTGTTAATACATGATTCTTCTTTTGTTTGTTTTTAGAAAAGGAAATATCTGCTTTTAAAAGACTTGAAAGGGTTTGTTTTAATTTTCGACTTGTAACAAAAACGATCATTATCATTCCGATCACGGCACCACTTAATGCTCCGGTAACAAGCGTTTTTGGAAAGATGAAAACCTCAAGAGCCTGCGTTCTGACCACATCGTTCCATACTGAATTTAAACCGGCTATAATTCCATAGTTATATATAATCCCCAGGGCAGCGCCTGCAAAACTTCCAAAAAAAATAACCAACAAGTATTCTGCAAATCGAAAACAGATTATCTGTTTTTTTGAAAACCCAAGAGCAGATAAGATACCTGTTTCTTCTTTTCTCGATTCAGTACTTAAACCATAAAGCAAAAGGGTTAGTAAAACCCCGGCTGCAATCACAAAAAAACTTAGGCTTAAAAACAGTTCCCCAAAATCAACAGAATTTGTGGCTGCATCCTTTCCTTCCTGATAAACCGGGCGAAAGGCAAGATTTAGGTCAGGGGGATTTAAATTATCAAGAATGTGTCTTTCCAGTTCACTAATTTCCCACTCCTTGTTGCTAAAACGAAAAGCCGTATAACTTCCAAAATCATTACTCCAGATATCTTTCCCGGTTTCAATGCTGATAACTGCTTTTGGCGACCCCCTAAAATCATTCCAGTATTTTTCATCTTTGTCCCGAATTCGTTCCAGGTCAATGGGAATACCTGTGTCCCAATCCCTGCAATTTCCTGCATCCATAAGCCCGGGATAGTTTGGCATGAGGGTATTGTCAATCTCAGCAGTTTCAGTTTTAATCACATCCCTGACCACGAATGACTTGCTCTTTTCTTTCAAAGTACGCATCGGACCAATTACATAATAATCCAACAACAGAGTATCACCTTTTTTCGCCCTAAGGTCATCGGCTAACCACTTGTTAATTATTATTTCATTTTCACCAAAATCAGCAGGAAAGTATGGTTCAGAAGCAGCCGTAACAAAGGAATACGGCGTTTCATTTCCATTAAAGCGAATTGAATTCACCAGGTAGGTAAGAATAGTTGCTTTTTGAGCACTAATATAGTTTAAAACATTGGCAACCGGTGCATCGATAAAAATACGATCGGATAAAATTTCTATTTTCTCTTTCCCTGGCAATTCCTGAATTATAATACCTGCATCCGAAATATTCCAGGATCTTTCCAAACATTTGTTTAGCTCTTCTATATTTAAGGTTCGCCTGTCATTGCCGGCTACCAGCAGTGTATTAATTTTGCCTGTTATATCAAGCTTTTCGGCAAGATATTCTAAATTAACAAATACATTGTAAGGTGCAGCCTGGTTACTTTTCAAACTGAATCTTCCCAGTTGATCATCACCGGCGATAGTTTTGACTCTCAGTCCGAGAACAATTGAGGGCTTACTATCCCGGGCAAAAGGTGCATTGATTGGAATAACATCAGCATTTTCAACCCGAATAATAAATTCATCTCCCGCTTTCAGGTTTAATCTTTCAGCGACATTCTCACTAATTATCGCACAATCCTCACTGATATCAGGTAACAAATTTTTCGAAAAAGACCAAAAGCCAGGTTGGACCCCGAGTACATTGATGGAATTAATCCGGTTGTTTGTTTCAGGATTTATAGCAACACCGGTAAGATTTAACAAAGGAGTACACCTGGTATTCAATTGGTTTGAAATGTCATTAGCCAAATATGAACGAACAAATCTATCACCTGTCTGCATCGCATATTTTACTTCACCCAGCCGAATATCCACAAGCCTTTGCAAACTTAATTTTACCGAATCGCCTATAATCAGTGCACCGGTTAGCACAGCCGTACTGATCACAGTTCCAAGCAAAACAGCCAAATGCTGCTTGCGAAAGAACCAAATGCTTTTATATATTAACCTGAGTAAAGACATTTTTATACTAAAAACGCGATAAATTATTGCATTTTTTAGCCCCGTAGGGACTTAATATTTATAGAAAAAATAATCACAATAGAGTTCAAGTCCCGTTAGGGACGATATATTATTGAATGTATTTTAAAATATTTTGCTTATCACAATCAACATTAAAAATATATATTGGCCATGTTCTTTTTATATTACGTCCCTACGGGACTTTGTTATGGGTGTATTTCATTCTCTATAAATATTATGTCCCTACGGGACAATCCCGAAACTTCGGGACGGGAAAAAGAAAAAGACCAAAATGTAAAAATTTACCCCGTTTGATGTATGATTGATCAGAGATTAGATAATAATCATTGATCTTCAATCTCAAAAAATTATTCCCTAAGTTCTCCATTAATTAGTTTGTAAATTCTACTCATTTTTTTTGCCAGCTTTTCCGAATGTGTAACCACAACGGTGGCAATATTTTGCTTGCTATTTATTTCCTGCAATAATTCGCCTAACTGTTCTGCTGTTTCCTGGTCTAATGAACCTGTAGGTTCATCGGCTAAAAGGATTTCAGGTTCGTTTATCAATGCTCGTACAACAGCAGTCCGTTGACACTCACCAACCGACATTTGTCCTGGCCTCTGTGTAATTTTATCTGTCAACCCCACAAATTCAATTAGTTCCATTGCTTTGGCTTTTGCTAATTTCCGTTTCATTTTATCCTTTTGGGGAATAACCGGAACAAGCACATTTTCAAGAAGCGTTAATTGAGGCAAAAGGTGATGTACCTGAAAAACAAATCCGATGTTGTTGTTTCGGATATGAGCCAACTGGTTTTCATTCATCGAATACAATTCTTTGTCATCAAACAAAACGTTACCTGATGAGGGTCGGTCGAGCGTTCCGAGTATATTAAGCAATGTGCTTTTCCCTGAACCTGACGGGCCAACAATTGCTATGGAATCTGCCGGATTAACCGTTAATGAAATATTTTTCAATACTTCCCGTTGGTTCTGTGACCCTGGAATTTCATATATTTTTGTGATATTATTTAAAACAATCTTCATTCTTTTGAAATTATTCGTTTACAGCTTTTCTTATTCCTGATGAAGTTACCTCATTATACACATCAATAATTCTACCCGTATATACTTTTAAATTAAATTTATCCCGAATTGATTGCCTGCCGTTAAAACTCATTTGTTTTAATATATCAGGATCAGAAAACACTTCTGCCCATTTTGCTGACAGAGCTTCCGGACTGTTTGGCTCATAAACAACTCCACCGCCCAAAACTTTAGCAATTTCAGGAAAGGCAGCCAAAGCAGGTTGAACCGTAGGAATACCCGAAGCCATTGCCTCTAATTGATACAAACCAAATGCCTCTCCTTTTAAGGCAGGAACGGATAGTACGGTCAGAGTTGTAAAAAAGTCCGGTGAAACAGTTGAGCTAAAACCCGAATAAAATTCAATGTCGTGGTGGTAACCTCTTTTTTTCAGTTTGGCAATTTGTTTCTTGATAAAACGGTCATCGTCGCTGGTTTTACCACCTGTGACCCGCAGCCTGGCATTCTTAAATTCAGTTTTATCTTTCAAATTAATAAAGGCATCGATCAAAACCTCAAAACCATTTCCTTTGTTCATTCGCGAAAGATATCCAATTACCGGAGGATCTAATTTGGGCATATTATAGTAATATTTCTCAGGATCAACGCCAATGTGAAAAACATGTATTTTTTCATCCGGAATGTTCATGTTTTTTTTCATTAGGTTAGCGAAATAATCACTTACCGTAATAAAGGCAGAAACATCCTCCGCCTTTTCTCCCATAAGTTTCCACAGCCTTTCCTGCCATGATTTTTCCATTGCATCAATCCATACATCTTCATCCTGCAAGGAACACACTACCGGGATATTCAGTTCCGTTTTGATTTTGTGGGCCAGACCCAGCAAAAGGGCATTTGATAAATGGACTACGTCGGGCTTCTCATGATCCCGTAGATAATCAATGAGCATTTGTAACTCTTCTTTCTGGTAACCCTCATGCCCCATCAGCATGGATAGTGTCATTTCCTCCAATCCTTTTGCACGGGTTGACCCGGATTTTTTTGCTGCGAACTTTAAAATGGGTGATGAGTCGAAAAACCTGTAAAGCCATTTCGGCATTTTTCGGAAAATTTTGAATTTTTGTTTCAGGTAAATGTTAACTGCACCATAAAACACCGGTACCTCTTTCTCATTTTGGCTATCATCTGCAAACAAAGGCAAATAAATTGGAAGGGTATGAGCTTGATGGCCGGTTTCTTTCAAAGCCTTAGTAAAATCACTATCACGCTGGCAATTTCCACAATAAAATGCTCCACCAAAGCCAGGTATAATATTTATAATTTTCATCATTTATTAATGTTTAAAGAAATTTGATAAAAATTTCTGGCATTGTTATATTAGTATAGCTAAATTATTATTCCATTTAAACATTAACAGTTTAACTGAATGAACCAACATATATTTTGCTTTTGTATAGCATTTTGTTTTTCTTCTTAATCGTGCTAAGAAATGCCTAAAAAGACT
>JADHVR010000095.1 GCA_016783885.1 Bacteroidales bacterium | reverse complement strand
CAATTGATGGTTTATTGCTGCATGTTTTCAGGGATAAACGCCTACCCTTCGATTATACCAACTTTCCGCCCTTGCCGCAACAGGCACTGAATAAGTTGAAGTTCCCTGTTGCAGTTAACGATATACTGGTATCGAACATGTTTGTTGAATATTCAGAAATAAATAATGTGTCCAATGATCCGGGGGTAATATTCTTAGATGACCTGAAGATCGCAGTCAATAATTTTGCCAACAGGCAAAGTAATCCAACTGAAGCTAACATTGTTATCAATGGAGAAGGAATGCTGCTGGGTGAATGCCCGGTTGTAGTAGAATTTATTCTTCCGATCAATACTGTTAACGACACCTTTTATTTTAACGGAGCTGCCAGTGAACTGGATATGGCTAAGCTCAATCAGATGGTGCAACCATTAACCAATGTACATGTCACCAGTGGTAATCTGGCAGCGGCTGAATTTCATGGTTCAGCCAATGGTGAATACTCTGGCGGGACTTTTAAGATGCTATATCAGGATCTCGCATTTGAAATTCTGAAAGGGGCGGATGTGAATGAACCTGCCAAACCCAAAGCATTTCTGTCTTTTGTAGCAGGTACTGTTGTCAGGGAAAGCAATCCCATCGCCGATCATGATCCGAAAATAGTTGAAATGTACTTCGAAAGGGATAAGAATAAAGGCTTCTTTAATTTCTTCTGGAAGTCGTTGCTAAGTGGTATCAAGTCAACTGCATTACCCGGACATAATATCAACAAAGAAGATAAGGACCGGCAAGATAGGAATGATAAGAAAAACAAGCCACGTAAGCGGGATAAAAAGTCCTGATCTGAATTTTCCCATTTCCTTCTCCTTCCGGCAAACAATTGTATCGCAATCTCTATGGACTGCATGATGATCTCCCTGGTTCCGGGAATCTTTTCTACCAGTGATGTTTTTATATTTTGATCAGGGGATTGAGAAAAAATGTTTTTCTGAAAATAAATAATACCAGGGCAACTAAAAGATAAAATCATTTTGCATTAATAGTTAAAAAAATGATATATTGAAGTAAAAAGTAGCGATCATGAAAATTAATAGAGTCCGTCTTTCCATTTTCATCTTAATGTTTTTCTGGTTTGCAGCGTTATGTCATGGACAAATTAACCGTTACTGGTCTCAAAACTTTAACGACGGATCATCTATGCTGGCCGGAGCTGTTGTTGGTGGTGGTGCCGGCGCAGCAGCAATCTATTATAATCCGGCGAATATTTCAGAGATTACCGAATCGCGGTTTTCGCTGAGTGTGAGTTTGGTTTCCATAGATATGTATAATGTAAAGAATGCCCTTGGTAATGATATAGACCTGAACAGGACCAAGTTCACAGCACAACCAAGATTTGTTTCCTATTTGATTGAGCTTAAAAAAAACAAACGCATCAGCATGGAAATTGCATTTATGAATGTGGCAAATTCGAATGTAAGATTTACCTATGCTGAAGATAGGGAGATGGATATCCTGAAGGATATTAATGGAGATGAACGGTATTTTGCAAATTATAATCAGGAGAATATATACCGGGATGATTATTTCGGTATCGGAGCTTCTTATACCATAAATGAAAATCTATCAATTGGTTCAAGCATATTTGTTTCTGCAAAAACGGTCCGCACTCTTAAAGAACTTGAACTGGATGCCACACCACTTAAAGATAGTGTATACAGGAATAATGAACTTATTGCTTCCTATACAGCTACCTATAACAGGCAAAGCGAAGTCAGGTTTCAGAATTACAGCCTGTTGTTTAAACTTGGCATAAACTACAGGATCAGGAATATGAATGTAGGCTTAAACATCACAACACCTTCAATGGATCTCTTTTCAGGAGGTAAGTTCTTGCACATGAAGCGGCAGCAAAGCAATATCAGTAAACCTGATGGTGAAGGATACCTTCCTGATTATACCGTTGTTGATCAACAAGGGAAAGATGATTTTAAAATAAGGTTTAAAACGCCATTTTCGGTTTCTCTTGGGGCAACTTTCCATTCACCATCTGTTCCGGATAAATCATTCTTTATTACCGCTGAATATTTCTCCACGGTTTCTTCTTACAGTATTGTCGATGCTCAGGAATATCAGTATTTTACCCCTCCGATAGCAAATCCTGATTCAGGTAACCTAATGGATTTTTCTTACGGGGCAAGGGATATCTTGAATTTTGCCATTGGATACCGCTGGCATATCTCGCAAAAACTCCTCTTATTAAGCGGATTTAAAACGGATTTTAATTATCTGAAAAACGTTGAAATTGAATCTAACAGGCTTGATAATTTCAATATTAACCTCTATCATATCACATCAGGCCTCAGGTTCAGTATTAAAAATAATGTGGTACTTTTTGGAATTCAGTATTCCTTTGGTAGCAGGAAAGATATAAAGCAGATCGTTAACATTGCAAATCCGGTAGAATATAACATTGAGGAGGGTGAGGCATTACAGGGTGCCAGAAGCAACGATATGAAAGTGTCTTTTCATGGATTGAGTTTCTTTCTGGGAGCCACATTCAATTTTTCAGGAGATAAATAAACCTGGTAATATTTAAAGTAAATGGATATACTAAAACAAATAAATAAAAATTGATATGAATGATATTCAAAACCAAACGGACCACAAACCGTTTACGAAAAACTTGATGGAAGCCATAATCAGGATTGCATTGATAGCATTGTTGATTGGCTGGTGTTTTATTATTATCAGGCCTTTTATCATAGTGCTTGCATGGGGCATTATTATTGCTGTTGCAGTATTTCCGCTGCATAAACTATTGAGTGAGCGCCTGTCGGGTCGTAAAAAACTGGCTGCAACAATTATCACATTAATACTTCTGGCAGTAATCATAGTACCGGCAACAATATTAACGGAGTCGCTTGTGAGCAATATCGGGCATGCCTCTGAATATTTAAAAGATGGACACGTTTTAATACCTCCACCGCCGGAGAGCATCAAGTCATGGCAGATTATTGGAAAACCAATTTATAATTTCTGGTACCATGCCTCCGTGAACCTGCAGGATGTTTTACATGATTTTGCCCCTCAACTGAAAGTCTTTGGATTATGGTTGTTTAAAACCCTTGGAAATATAGGTTTTGGAGTATTGCAATTTATTGCTTCAATTATTCTTTGTGGAATATTCCTTGTTTTTGCAGATGCTGGAAGTAAAGCAGCACAGGATATTGGAACACGGCTCATTGGAAGAAATGGTGCTGAATATGTGAAAGATTCGGAAGTTACTATTAGAAATGTGGCAAAGGGTATTCTTGGCGTTGCTTTCATTCAGGCACTTCTTTTTGGAATAGGTCTTTTTGTTGCCGGTGTTCCTTTGTCGGGACTCTGGACAGCTGTCTGCCTGATCCTTGCAATCATTCAACTTGGACTGGCACCCCTGATCATTCCAATAGCCATTTATATGTTCGTAACCGGTGATTTCCTGACTGCACTGTTAATCACCATCTGGATGGTTCTTATTTCGCTGGTCGACAACCTGATAAAACCTATCCTTTTAGGCAGGAAAGCCCCTGTACCTATGTTTGTTGTCTTTATCGGCGCTATCGGAGGATTCATTTCCAGTGGTATTATTGGACTCTTTGTTGGTGCAGTAGTAATGTCGCTGGGATATAAGTTGTTTATATTATGGCTCAACATTGAGAGAGGTGATTTAAATAAAAATCGTTTATAAGAAAACCTATTACCAAATATTGGCTTTTTTACATGATTATAATTTTAACCAATATAAAACCTGACAAATACAATTTTATTATTTTTGTAAACCATTTGTAAATCAATTTAGTATTAACTCGATAAGCCTTTGCTAAGGGCTATGGCTTATAAATAAAAATCAGAAAAATGGGAGTTTTAGTAGGAAAAAAAGCACCTTTATTCGAAGCTGATGCTGTAGTGAATGGAGGTGATTTTGTTGAAAAATTTTCTTTAGACCAATACATCGGCAAAAAGTATGTGATTTTTTTCTTTTATCCTCTTGACTTTACTTTTGTTTGCCCGACTGAAATTCTGGCTTTCCAGAAAAAAACGGATGAGTTTGAAAAGAAAGATGTTGCAGTGGTTGGCTGCTCTGTCGATTCAAAATTTTCACACTGGGCATGGCTGAATACAGAATTAAAAGACGGTGGGATAAAAGGAGTTACTTTTCCATTGGTTTCCGACCTGTCAAAAACCATCTCTGAAAATTATGATGTCCTTGCAGGAGAATATGATTATGATGAAGAAGAGAATGAATTTACCTTTGATGGAGAGCCTGTAGCATACAGAGGATTATTCCTGATTGACAAGCAGGGTGTTGTACGCCACCAGGTTGTTAACGACCTTTCACTCGGACGAAGTGTTGACGAAGCCATGAGGATGGTTGACGCACTTCAGCATTTTGAAGAGCACGGAGAAGTATGCCCTGCCGACTGGCATCAGGGTGACGATGCTATGAAACCCTCTGCTAAAGGTGTTGCTGATTATCTTGCGAAACACTGATGTTTTATCTGAGAAGGGTAACATTTCCTTTATCCGTAATTCTCTCTCCGGTAGAATAAGTCAGGGATATTAACCAGGTATAGACTTCAACAGGAAGATCTTCGCCGGTATTATTTCTTTTACCATTCCAAAATGTATCGAAATCATTTGTTTCAAAGACTATGGCTCCCCATCTGTCGAAAATCGTCAAGTCAAAAGTATGTAAATCAGTTCCCAATCCCCGAACTCTGAAATAGTCATTAATGCCGTCACCGTTCGGCGAAAAGGCAGTCGGAGCTAAAACCCTGAACCTGACCTCAACAAAAATGCTACTTAGAGCCTCACATCCATGTTCATCAGTAACTATTACCGAATACTCTCCGCCGCCCAGGGGTCCAATATCCTCAGTGGTAGCTTCCGTTGACCATAAATAATTGTAAGGATTAATTCCTCCGGAAACAGTAAGATCAATCGAACCTAAACCAATGGTTCCATTTATCCCTTTTAGATTTAGTGTTAATTCGTCCGGTTCATTTATGGTTATTCCTTTGGAAGAAAAGCATCCGTAATCATCCGTAATGGTCAGTGTGTAATCTCCTGCCTGAACATTTTCAAGATTTTGAGCATTTACAAATAGGGTGTTATCTTTAAACCATGAATAATCAGTATAATTCCCCGTACCACCGGTCAAATTAAAAATAGTAATTGTTCCGCTGCTGTCATTATAACATATGAGGTCGGTTCCATCTAATTCAAATACTAATTCAGGTAATTCGGAGATGATAATATTTTCATTTATTGATGGACAATCGTGGTCGTCAGTTACAGTAACAAAGTACTGACCAGGAAATAAGCCTGTAAAAAAAGCAGTATCAGGATAGTTTGGTAATAAAACGTGGTAAGGTTCGGTTCCGCCTGTTATATTCAAATTAATTGTTCCGTTAGAATCCTCGAAACAAGCGTCTGTTGCCTCGTAAGTCATTTTTAAAGTATCAGGCTGAAAAAGTTCAGTCGAGTCTTCAGAAATGCACCCTTTTGCATCTTCTATCGAAACTACATAAGTACCTGCAGCAATGTTGTAAATATTCTGTGAAGTACTAATAGTATCACCATCTTTAGTCCAGTATATTTCAAAGGGTTCGGTCCCAACTTCAATCAGCATTTCTATCGAACCATCTTCAAATCCATTACAACTTATATCTGTATTAATAAAAGCAAGATCAAGATAACAACCCACGAGTATAGTGTCATACTTTACACATCCGGGACCATCATCATATAAAACTTCTATACAATATTCACCATTTTCTGTTATTATTAAGCACGAATCATATCCCAGGATATCCCCGGTAGTACAATTGTGCCAAACATACGATGTTCCTGCATTTCCATTAAAATTTGAAGCACATAAATATAAAGTATCTCCTTCAAGAATTGTTGTATCATTCCCTAAATTATACTTAAAAGGAAAATCGTAGAAAATCCATCCCTCATTCGAGTTATTAATATTGGTGCTGAAATATCCTGCATCAAAGACAGCCTCACCTGTAGCAGAAATATTTGTCATTTCAATAAAATCACCAAAAACAAATCCTGTGTCTTTATGTACTTCTGCAAGTAAGCCTGAAGTGGATTGCAGCCAAATCGACTCACAATTATTACCTGTAATATTAAATTGGTTTATAATAGTTTGAGTGGCTTCTCCTTCCAATTGATAAGTATAGCCTGGCGAAAATGTAAGTGTATCAAATTGGTTATTTCCGAAAATCTCCCCATCACCAAGAAACAAAGCATCCTCATACTCTCCGTTTCCATTTATCAGTCCTGTTGAATCAAACCTTAAAAATCCTACAGTATCATTTCCGTAAATATATCCTGCTGAAGTGAATAATAAACTATCAATATCGTAAACATTTGCACTTGCAGCATTTCCTAAATTTATTTTACCAATACCTGAAAACAAAATACTGTCAGCAAAAACACTGCTGTTACTGCCCGACATTTCCCCGTTATAATTAAAAATTACATTTTTGAAAAATACCGAGTCTGCACTAATGGTTTGAACTTTTTGATAATCATCCGAAGAAGTAAGGAAAACATCATTATACGGGAAATAATTACCATAGTAATGAATAAATTCACCGGAATCTATTTTAACCAGGGAAGTATTCTCATTTAATATGAGGTTGGTTCCGTAAACATACCAGTCATTAGCAATATGCACTTCTGAAGAATCCAGAGACAAAGTCCTTTCATTCGAAACTGTTGAATAAAAATTAAAGCAAGTAACTGCTTTCCCGCCTGTAATGAGGTTGCCATTATAAAAATTAATACTGTTTTGATTTGCTGTTGATAAACCTAAGTCGAGGCTGTCGATCAGTGTCCATTCACCACCAATACCATCAAAATATACATTATTATTAACGTTATGGAATTTAATTCCTGAGGTAATAATTGTCTGCCCCGGGTTAGTGGCTCCAAAATAAATATAGCCCGGAAAAGTAAAATTTATTTCAGGATTTAATTCTAATGATCCGTATATCCTTAAGTAATAACCTGATGACAGACCGGAAAATTCAGGTAAATAATTTGCCTGTGACCAGTCAAGGTTGTGGGCAAATGCGTTATTCAAATTAACTGTTACTTTTTGGGCATCTGTAAAAAATGAATTATCATCAAAGATCACTGTATCATAAGGAGTGGGTATGCAATGTCCGCCGGCACCACCACTTATTGTATCCCAGTGCATAGGATCGTTCCAGTTACCTTCATCTCCAACCCAAAATAATTTTCCGGGAGCTGAGATAGAGATTGTATCCCATCCGTTATTATTTCCAAGATCAACCGAATTATTTGCAATATATACGGCTTCGCCTGTTGCATTTATATCCTTAATCGAAGTATATTCGATTTCAAGAGTGTCATTAGTTTTTATTAAAGCCTGCAAGCCATTTGTTGTTGACTGAAGTAAGATGGGTCCTTCGCAAATTCCTGAAGGAGTGATATTATATTCGATGGTTTGTGTCCTGCCGGATGGGAATTCATAAAAACAACCGGGAGAAAAAGATAATGTATCATACGAATTATTACCATAAACCCGTGCATTACTACCCAAAACAACTTTATGGAATTTGGAATAGGTATCGTCCTCGGTATCGAGCCGTGCAATGCCATAAGCACCTGAAAAGCTTACATTGTGGTATTCAATCGTATCTCCGCCATAATTATACATAGTGCTGCCGTTCTGAATTAACTCTATATGCGAAGTACCAGCATTAAAAACCAGGTTGGAATCGTTTAAACTCCATGCCGGATATGGCGATGTACTATTTACGGTTATTTGTGATGAACCTAAATTTAAAGACCTTAAAGCAATTGTGTCGGAATGGAATGTGTTACAACCGACAAAATTATTATTAGTGTTTAGTGATCCTGAATAAAATAGCAAATTACCTTCCATATTTATACTGTCCAATAAAGTCCAGCCACCACCATTCCCTGTAAAGTAAACATTATTATGGAAAGATTTTCCAGCCATTTGAATGGTTTGTCCTGTCAGCGAATCTCTGAAAAAAACTTCTCCTGAAAATTCATTTATCATTGAATTGGAAAACTGAAGCGAACCATGGATATTTAATTTTGAATCCGCCTGTGTATTCTTAAAGACCGGATTATCAAAGGTTGTCCATGCCATGTCATTGCATGAAGCATTAAGAACATTTACGTTAACCGTATCAGAAGGTCCGTTAAATGAGTTATTATCAAAAAAAACATTATCATACCGTATCGGAACACAATCAGCATCAGGTCCGACAGGATTGGATGTCCAGTGAATGGTGTCTGTCCAGTTACCTGTGCCATTAATCCAATACATATCCCGGCTATCAGGATAAATATTACAGCCCTGGTTATTGCCCATATCGATTGAATTATAAGCATTAAACTGCTCTCCGTTTGTAAGTATGGCATTTATGCACTTCAATGCAACAAAAGAAACATTAATATTTCCATTGGTTTTTACAATGTTTGTTTGGCTGTTATCCGTTGACCAAATATCAATCAATCCTGCGCATCCACGTGCATATAGATTTCCTTTTATGTTTTGGGTTTTGCCACTTTCCAGTTCGTATTTATGATTTGCGTTAAAATATAAATTTATAAAAGAATTATTACCTTCAATTACAGCGTCATTAAAAAAAACAACATTATTATAGTTAAGGTCGCCGCCTGTAAAAGCATTTTTTGATAAAAAATTTGAATGTGAAAATTTAATTACAGAATTACCTTTTAGCAATAAAAGTTGATTATTAACAATCCATTCACCATTATACGACCGTATATTAATAATAGAAGAATTAAGTTTTAAAACTTTGATATTATTTGAATTTGAGTAAAATGAACCGCAACTAATTGTATTTCCCATTGTATTAAGCGCTCCGCTGTTGAAATATAAATTATGATTCCCAATATCTAATGAGTCCAAAAGATTCCATTGCCCTGTTCCGTTGAAATAAAGATTGGAATTTAAAATATTACCTTCCGTGCGAATTGCCTGCCCGTTGATAGAAGTATTAAAAATTATATCACCTGAAAAATTCACTGTCATGTCAGACGACAGGATAAATGACCCGTAAATATTCAAATTCTCACTTCCATCCATTGCGGGTTCATTATTGGCATTGCTCCAGTCCATATTCCGGCATTCAGCCTCAATATCAATAATAATTTTCTGATTTTGTGCAGTAAATGAGTTGGCATCAAAAATGACATTGTTGATTTGTGAAGGTATTCCTCCTGTCTCGGAAGACCAGTGTAAAGTGTCAGACCAGTTACCCGTTCCTCCTATCCAGTAGAAATTATCTCCTTGTCCATAAATGACCACTGGAAACAGCAGAATTATAAAAGTCAGAATTATTATAAAAAAAGTTTTCAAAAGAATTTTACTATTATTTGGATATTGACCTGAAAAACCGTTTGCCCTGCTTTATTTTTCGATGTAAAACTATAAAAAAATTCTGATATTTATAAAGTAAGAAAAAAAGGTAAAATATTTTTTCATTCAAATTTTACTAAATTTGGAGATTTTCAGGAATTATATTTTATAACAACTTTGGAATAAAAGAATGAAAAACGCTATAGTCAGAACGCTTAAAGACAATACTGCTTTTCGGTGGGGCATACTATTACTCGTAGCTTTTGTACAGGCAGCTAATTATTATTTTTATGATGCTATTTCTCCCTTAAAACGAGACCTTGAAGAACATTTTCATTTTACCAACACAGATTTCGGGTTATTTGTTTCTGTTTATTCCATATCTAATATTTTTCTTTTAATGTGTATTTGGGGAGGTATTATTTTAGACAGGATAGGTATCCGGCGAACCGGATCATTATTCATTTTTTTAATGACGGGAGGAGCTTTTATTACGGCTTATGGTGCAAGTGATTATTATGTAAATGGCGGTTTCGGATATTCATTTATGAATACATTCCTGACAGACTATTCTCCCGAATTAAAAATGATGTTATTAGGGCGGTTTTTCTTTGGCTTGGGCGCCGAAACAAGCATTGTAGTCGTAAGCAAGATAATTGTAAAATGGTTCAAGGGAAAAGAATTGGCTATGGCTTTCGGATTTAAAATTGGTATTGCCAGGGCTGGTTCATGGGCAGCCTTTTATTTTTCTCCTATTATTGCAGCTGATGCCCCAACATGGAATATTGCAATTTGGTTTGCTGCAATTTTACTGGGTATAGCATTGCTTGCATTCCTTATCTATATTATATTTGATCTGAAATTAGACAAACAAATTGAACAGACGGGATTATTAGGAGAAGATGAAAGATTTCATCCAAGAGACTTAGTTAAGCTTGTTACGAATAAATCGTTTTTATTTGTAACTTTACTTTGTATGACATTTTACTCGGCTGTATTTCCTTTTCAATCCTTTTCTCCTGACTTTTTCCTGAATAAATTTGGAGTCTCGCAGGAAATGAGTGGAAAAATTGCATCTCTGCTCTCACTCGGTACCACATTTTTTACACCACTGGTAGGTTTATTTGTTGATAAAAAAGGAAGGAGCGCCACACTTATGATATTCGGCTCATTACTGATTATTTTTGTGCATCTGTCTTTTGCACTTACAATGATTTCACCGATTTTCTTAATGATCGTTCTGGGAATTGCATTTTCATTGGTTCCGGCTGCGATGTGGCCTTCAGTGGCAAAAATCGTGGCAGAAAAACGGATAGGTACGGCTTTCGGAACTATGTTTGCGATCCAAAACCTGGGACTATGGGCATTTCCATTATTAATAGGGATTATTCTTGACAAAACAAATCCGGGAATAACACCTGAAGATGTTGCAGGCGGAATAGCAACGTATAATTATACTTATGCAATTTTAATGCTTGCATGCCTGGGCGTTTTGGGACTTTTCTTCGCATTGTTGCTGAAAAGAGAAGACAAAAATGCAGGTTACGGTCTTGAATTACCATCAAACGAAAGACAAAAGTAAAATGACTATAATCGATATAAATAAAATGTTCGTTAACTTTTTACTTTAAGCGCCTTTATGTATTTTGTTAAAACTCCAAAAATAATAACATTACTATACAGAAATCTCATCTGGGAAATTCCCAACACGGAGAAAAAAATTTATCTGACTTTCGACGATGGGCCTGATAAAGATGTAACACTTCAAATACTTGAAATATTAGATAATTATAAAACAAAAGCAACATTTTTTTGCCTTGGTAAAAAAGCTGAAAAGAATCCTGAAATTATCAGTCAAATTCTAAGTTGCGGACATAAAATCGGCAATCATACCTATAATCATTTAAATGGCAGAAAAACTAATTCAGGCGAATATTTGCAAGACATAAAAAAATGCGATAAGATATTAGACACAAAACTATTCAGACCACCCTACGGAAAAATCACCCGTAAGCAAATAAAAGAATTGAAAGATAATTATAAAATTATCCTCTGGACAGTATTGCCCGGTGATTTTCACAAAAATGTAACAAAAGAACAATGTTATAAAAGATCGATCAGGCATACAAAAAGCGGGACTATTATCGTTTTCCATGATAATATACAAACAGAAGAAAAAGTTCTGTATGTGCTTCCAAAATTTCTGGAGCATTTTATTAGCAAGGGTTATACCTTTGAACCGATAAATGATGAACTGTTCATATAAATATTGTCATTAGGTCATTGATGGTCATTTAATTATAAATTTAAAATATAAAAAAATGAAATTAGAAGAATTACAGGTTTATCAATTCTCTATGGAACCTGGAGTAAAATTAAATAAATATATAAATTCTATTGGGAAAAAATAATTAAATCCCGAAACTTCAGGACTAAATGACAGCGCAACAAATGACAACTTAATGACGGCGCAGCAAATGACTAAAATAAAAATACTTTGAAACTCCGATATAGAAATATAATACAAGTAACTTATCTCTTAGCCGTTAGTCTGTTTCTGACAATGTGTGCTAACCCTGTATCCCCGACAGGCGGACCAAAAGATACACAACAGCCTGTGGTTGTAAAATCGGAACCTCCCCTTTATACAAAGAATTTTAGCAGTAAAAAGATCAGGATATATTTCGACGAATTTATTGTGCTGAATGATATTAAAAACCAGGTCATTATTTCTCCTCCAATGCTGGAAATGCCTGAATTTAAAACAAGAGGAAAATCGGTTTTAATTGAATTAAAGGAAGAACTAAACGAAAACACTACTTATAATATTTTTTTTGGAGATGGTATTGCCGATTTAACCGAAAACAACCCTGTTATTAATTTCCGGTATGTATTTTCAACGGGCGACATTTTAGATTCGTTATCCATTGAAGGCAATGTAAATAATGCCTTTAGCATGCAACCCGAAGAAGACATAAATGTAATGCTTTATATCGATAATTCCGATACTGTTGTCTTTGATTCGGTTCCTTATGTATTGAAACCATACTACATGACAAAAACAAATGCTTCAGGCAATTACGTTCTGAGCAATCTGCCCGATCATAAGTTTAAAATTTTTGCTTTAAAAGATGTTAACAGCAATTTACTTTACGACCAGCCTAATGAAGAAATAGCCTTTATTGATTCCCTGATAATACCATACTATAAGCAATTATTAATTCCCGATTCGGTTTTGTCCGACAGCATCCTGACAGATACTGCTGCCTTTGAAATGCCTGTTTATAAAACAATAGACATGGCTTTATTTCATGAGGTTGATTCAACACAAAGGCTAATGAAAGCCGTCCTAACTAAAAAAGCACAATTGAATTTTATTTTCAAATTTCCAACAAACAATCTTCAAATACGACCATTAAATTTCAAAACTAATCTGAACTGGAAAATTGAAGAATTCAACAAAACCAACGATACAATTACATACTGGCTGTTAAATATTAACCAGGATTCATTAATATTTGAAATAAGTGATCGAAATGAAATTTTAGACACTGTTGAAATTGCCATTGTGAAGAAAAGCAAGGGAAAAAAAGCAAAGAAAGAAAAAGAAAAAGAAACAGAAAAACCGCAATCACGGGCATTGGGGTTAAATATCGGTTTCAGCATGAAAGGAGGTTCGTTCGATCTTCACAAACCTTTGTTTCTAACATCTAACTATCCTGTTATAGAATTCGATTCATCCGGTATTTTACTTATCGAAGCAGAGGATACACTTAGTCCGGAGATTATTTTTGCAGATAATATCAAAAGAAAAGCTAAAATTGAACATAAGTGGAAAGAAGCTACTAAGTATTCTTTAATTATTCCGCAAAATGCTTTTACTGATATATTAGAGCAAACGCATGATACCATTGCCAGGAACTTTACGACTAAATCATTTGAAGATTACGGAAATCTTTATATTGATGTTCAAATAGTCGAACTCGGTTACAATTATATTATTCAATTGTTGAAAGACGATAAAATAATAAAAGAGCTTATTTTAAATGACAATCAACGTATTGCTTTTGAATATCTCGATCCCGGTTCTTACCAGGTTAAAGTTATTTACGACAAGAATAATAACAAACGATGGGATACAGGTGATTACATTAAAAAGCTTCAGCCCGAAAAAGTTGATTTTTTTCCTGCCGAAATAACCGTCAGGGCAAACTGGGATATTGAGGAAGAGTGGGGAATTTAGTCTTCAGTCCACAGTCGGCAGTCCAATGTCAATAAGTTAACATAAAGAGAAGGAACCTTTCCCCATTTTATTGCTTTTAAATTTTAGAATCCTCTTTTTCGTCGGTCAGTGATTTATAAAAATCCTCTGCCTGAGCAGCTTTATATTGAATTTCATTGAT